>NZ_JAMYLI010000010.1:0-213182 GCF_040317955.1 Mesorhizobium sp. M1342
AGGCGACCGACGCCAACGGCAACACGATCACCAACACCATCACCATCGACGTCACCGACGACATTCCGACGGCACATGCCGACACCAACAGCGTTGTCGAGGGCGGCATCGTGAGCGGCAACGTGCTGACGGACGGCACGGACGACGTGTTCGGCGCCGACGGCGCGGCGGCGGGCGGCGGGGTTGTCGGCGTGGCCGCCGGGAGCAACACCGCGGTTCCTGTGAGCGGCGGGCTTGGCGCCGGCATTCCCGGCACTTACGGCACGCTGACACTGAACGCCAACGGCAGCTACAGCTATGACGGCCTGCCCAACGTGGTCCCGCCGGCCGGCGCGACGGAGACCTTCGTCTACACCATCATGGACGGCGACGGCGACCTGTCGACGACGACCTTGACCATCAACCTGTCGGATAGCGGCCTTGCCGCCTCCAATGACGACCTGACGGTCAACGAGGCGGCGCTGCCGATCGGCAGCAACCCGTCGAGCACCGCCGAGACCATCGCCGGAACGGTCGTCGACAATGTGTCGGGCGGCACCGGCCCCTACACCTACGCCCTGGTGGGCAGCGGCACCGGCACGCACGGCACGCTGACCTTCAACGCCAACGGCACCTACAGCTACACGCTGACCACGCCGGTCGACGGCGCCGATGCCAACAACGGCACCAACACCGTCAACAATGTCGAGACCTTCACCTACCAGGCGACCGACGCCAACGGCAACACGATCACCAACACCATCACCATCGACGTCACCGACGACATTCCGACGGCACATGCCGACACTGGCAATGTAAACGAAGGCGCTCTGCTGACCGTGACGGCGGCGGCGGGCGTGCTGGTCAATGACGTTGCCGGCGCCGACGGTGCAACCATCGACGGCGTGCGGGCAGCGGGCGGCAATACGACGACGGCGGTGACGACCGGTGTTAACACCGACATTGCCGGCCTGCACGGCACCTTGCACCTCAACGCCGACGGCTCCTATACCTACCAGTCGACGACCCACAGCATCAGCGCCAACACCACGGACGTGTTCGTCTACACCATCAAGGACGGCGACGGCGACCTGTCGACGACGACGCTGACCATCAACCTGGCGGACATCAATGACGCACCCGTTGTCGCGAACACCCAGAACTGGATGTCGAGCGACCCGGCGCAGCAGACCTTGAGCACGCCTAGCTATCCGAATGGGTATCCGTTGCTGGTTTCCATTCCGACGGATGCGGACGGGGATAACCTCATTGTCACCGCCACGGGAACGATCCCCACCGGCACATTCTATTTCAACGGCGTGACCTATGTCGCCCTAACAGCCGGCACGGTGCTCTACAATCCGTCCGGCGGTATCGATTTGCTGGACGACCTGGTTTATCGGCCAACAGCATCGCAAACTGACACGGTCAACAACAACCTGTCGCTGGATGTATATGACGGTCATACTCACATAGCGCAGACGGTCGGCATCCACGAAGTGCCGCCGACTAGCCTGCCGAGCGACACGTCGCAGATTGGCAATGGCAACAGTCCGCTTACGTCGGGCAACGATCAGATCACAACGCTCTCCCTGTCGCAAGCGACGGTCAGCGCAATCCTGGCTGATCCACACAACTCGACGGTAGTGGTCTATACCGACTTCCAGGAGTCGCCTTTCATCACGCCTATTCCCTTGGGCGAACGGAATCCGGGTGTCTACGGAGACAGCAGCGCGGGCTCGCATCGTGAGCAGGAAGTGCAAGTCGAAATCAGAATTGGCTCGGATCGCTTCGCGATCGTCGAAGATGACACCAGCCCTGGGACTTTCGAGCAGAGCTGGTTCTACGATCCGACCACAGGTTTGATGAAGGCGACCGTCGACTACGACCACATTTACCTTCTGGACGGCAGCGGCAATGCCACCTCCACAACGCTTGCCAGCTACCTGATCACGCATCCGCCGTCAGTCGGCGACAACTGGACCCTGTCTTATTTCGACAATGATGGCGGCAATTTCCAGGCGCGCAAAGTGAGCTTCTCTTTCTTCTCGCATGATCCAGGCGACCCCGGGATCACGGTGAATGGCGATGCCACACTGGCCGACCAGATCTATGGAACGTCCGGCATCGACCATCTTAACGGCAATGGCGGCAATGACATCATCATTGGGCGAGGTGGCAACGACTTCCTTGACGGTGGTGCTGGCAACGACACGCTCGATGGAGGTGCTGGCAACGACCTGCTCATCGGTGGCGCGGGCCAAGACACGCTTACCGGAGGCACTGGCGCCGACACGTTCAAGCTCGATCATCTCGACATCAAGGATCTCATCACTGACTTCAATGGCGGCGAGGGCGACAAGATCGACCTGACCGGGCTGTTCGACACAGCACCCGGAGGGGCTAATATCGGTGACTTCGTGAACTACGATGCGGGGACGGGCACGCTCAGCGTAGATGCGAATGGGACAACCGGCGGAGCCAATTTCATTGACGTGGCAACGCTGACGAACCTGCCCGCTGCCAACACCATCACGCTGCTCTACGACGATGGCGTAACCCAGCATACGACGACTGCAAACGTGGTTTAACGCCATGGCGCACGGCCACGCGACTATGTTATACATCGCTAATATCTAGGGGAGCTCAACATGAAACGTTCTGCAAGACTGCTGGTTTCCGCTGCGACGCTGTTGCTGGCAGTCGGGTCGACGGGGTATGCCGCCGACATCATCGATGGCCCGACCGGCGATTATTGCCGTGTCGTGGGGACGTCCAACCTGGTGCTGAACGACAACATCGTCGATCTGAAGCAGCAAGTGGTGAAGCTGATGGACGAGTCGGTCGCCGCCGCCAACAGTTCGGAGTGGATCAACTCGTCGCGTCCCGTCTTCGTCTGGGCATCGGAAGCCAAGGTCGCCTGCGGCATGGCTTACGGCTACCTCAAGACGAACTACAAGGACGAAGACACCCTCAACAAATGCGAGTGTTTTCACGATCGCATGGTCGAGTACATGCACTGACCGGCTAGGCGAACCACGCCTGTTGGCCATCATGACAGCCGACGGATCCTTCCTGAAGGCGGTCGCGGGCGCGATCGTGTTGCTTGGCTTTGTCCAAACGGTCACGCCGGCCAGTGCCAACTGGCTGGAACGACCATCCGTGAAACAACAGCTTTCGTCCGGCCTGAAGCAGGCAGTGCGCTGTGATCCGGCCACGGAGTGGACCCGGCAGACATTCAAGGCATTTGCCAGCTGCCAGGCATCGATCCATGGCCTGGAGCCGCTGCTGGCGCATGCGGTGATGGAGATCGAAAGCGGCTTCGATCCCGGCGTGCAAGGCGCCGACGGCGAAGTCGGCCTGATGCAGGTGATGCCGGCGACGGCCAGGATGCTCGGCTTTCGAGGTTCTCTGGACGATCTGAGCGCGCCGGCGACCAACATCGCGCTGGGAGTCAGATATCTTGCACAGGCCAACAGGCTGGCCGGGGGCGATCTGTGCACCACCGTCATGAAGTATCGCGCCGGGCACAATGAAAGCCGGTTCTCGGCCCTTTCGGTCCGCTACTGCCAGCGTGCGCGGGCAATCCTGGCAAGGGAGGGGATTGAAGTGACCGGGCCGTTGCCGGTGGCGACGTTCGGCTTTTCCGCCTTTTCAGGCGGTGAGGGTGGAGCCGCTGCCCAATTCTGGCCGGGGAAGGGGGCAAAGGGCGTTTGCGTGCGCCGCCTGTTCGTGCCCGGGCCGCGATACATGAAATGCGCCGACTATCGAAGTGCCGGGCAAGCAAGGCAGATCAGGACGCTCAGAGGCAGGCTTTTCGGCGGCTAAAAGAACTACAGACGGCACTGCAAGTCCGCCGTAACATGCGTTGGAGACCAGACCGGGAACAATATCCGGCGGCACATAGGGGTGGAGCATTCATGGAAGCTGGCCGACAGGTCCACTGTCCGCGGACATGGGCAATCGCCTTGGCGCTCGCCGCGATCTTATCGGGCTGCCAGTCGAAAGGCGGCGTGTCCGAAGTGCTCGATCCGGCGGCGATTGCCGCGCCTGCCGGGCAGAATGGCGCCGCCGGTGCCGGCCCCGTCCAGGCGACCCAGTCGCTGGGCACCGGTTCGACCAAAGTCACGATGCTGCTGCCGTTGTCCGGCTCCGGAACAGCGGGCGAAAACGGCAGGAAAATGCTGGATGCGGCCAAGCTGGCGATGACGGATATTGGCAATGGATTGCTTACGCTGACGGTAGAAGACACCAAAGGCGACAGCGCACTGGCCAGCAAAATGGCGATAACGGCCATAACGACGGGCTCGAAGGTCGTGATCGGCCCGACCGAACTGACGGCAGCCCAGCATATTGCCACGCTGTCTGGATCGAAGCGGCCACCGGTCCTGGCGCTCGCCGATAATTTCGCCGGTGGCGCCGGGGTTTATGCCGTGCTCCTTGGCGAAGCGGACAGCGCCGCCGCGGGCGCCGCGGGACTAGCCGCGAAAGGCAGCAAGAAGTTCGTACTGCTTGTCGCGGATGGCCCAAACGCCGGCGCCATGGAGAAGCGGGTCGCAAACAGCCTCAGCATCTACGGCGCGGCGCTCGCGGTCACTCTCCGATATTCCGCCGGCGACGGCGCCGCGAAGGCGGTCGACGAAATGGGCTCACTCGTGGACGCCCCCGACGCCGTCATTGTCGCCAGCGGCAATGGCAGTCCGTCGCCTGTCCTTGCCGCCCTCAAATCGAAGGGCATTCCGGGAAAGACCATCTCCGTCGTCGGAACGAACCGTTGGCTGGAGCACCCCATGGATCCGCTCTTCGAGGGGGCGTTTATCGCCACGCTCGATCCAAGTGAAACCGGGCCGATCGCCGACCGATTCAGGACGGCATACAACTATCCCGCTGACGTCAATGTGGCCTATGCCTATGACATGGTTGCCCTGACGGCAGGGATTGCCAGCGCGATCGGGCCTGATGGCTTCAGCAAAAAGGTTCTCGAGAATCCAAACGGCTTTCGCGGGTCGACCGGCCTGTTCCGGTTTCGGGCCGACGGATCCAGCGAACGCTCGATGCCGTTCTATCGGATTGAAAAAGGTGCGCTCAAGCTGGTTGCAAAATCGACGTCGGGTTTCTGACCGGCGAGAAGCCTTGAGAAGCTGTTCGCGCTGATGGGCAGGCTGGGCCGCAGCGGTCAGGCGATCGGGCTCGGCAGCCTGCTGCTTCTGGCCGGGATACTGCTGATCATTCAAGGTGGGGCGTTGCTTTCGGTCGATCGGCCTGTCCGTGCCCCGTCGCGGGATGTTGACGATACGCAGCCTATCCGGCCGGTTGCCCCGGTAGCCGGCGCACAACGCCTGGAGCCGGCGCGCAAGGTTGCTCAAGACCTGATCGCTCCGCCACGGCTTGATCCCGCTGAGATCGAACGGACCGAGCCCCGTCCGCCACTCAGCGAGCTCGGTCTCGCCGTGCCCCCGAAAACGCCAATGCCTGGGGATTGGCGGGAGGTCTTGCTCTACCGCCCGGTTGCCACATCGTCGGCGATGTTCGAATCCATGGGCCGCAAGGTGGTCATCAGCGGAGTGCGAGGCATCGATCTCGACAGCTCCTGCTCGTTTCATGACGTCACCTGGCCTTGCGGCCTGCGCGCACGCGCCGTTTTCAATTCCTGGCTGAGGGGACGCGGGCTGCACTGTTTCGTACCTCCGGACGTCGAGCGTTTTGCCGTCGCCGCACCGTGCAGGCTGGGCAAGCAGGATGTTGGCGCCTGGCTTGTCTCCAACGGCTGGGCCACGGCGCTGCCGAGCGGCATCTACGGCAAGGCGGAGGCGACAGCCAGAAAGGCTGAGATGGGCATATTCGGCCCGGCACAATAGCCTGCCATTCAACCCTGATGTTTTGTTTGTTAACCGCCACGGGCGCAGCTTAGATCTTTGTTTTTCTGCATGTCCTTTTCCCAAAGCCGAGGTCATGCATTGGGAGCAAGCCGATTTCGTCCGCAGCCTTGATGGGGTCATCGCGCAATCGATTAAATTGCAAGGTTCCTTGAAACTGAAATTGCAACACACCGGCCCTATACCAGCCCATCCACAGGAGATCGGCCAGTGACAAAGACTATGGCGAGCACCACCGACCAGGCATGGAAAGGCGTCGCTTTGTTGACCTTTCTGGGAACCACTGCAATCCTGGGCGTTTCCGTCGGCCTCAATTATCTGCTCCTGTTCTCCGAGGCGCTGACGCCATTTGGGCGCAGCATGATCACGGCAATCCTGTTGCCTGTTGTCCTTGGTGTTCCGCTTTTTCTGTTCGTTGGATTGAAACAGATCGAGCTTCGTCGCTATCGCCGGGAACTCGACAAGTCGGCAACCTTCGACACCACGACCGGCTGCCTGAACGGAGCGGTCTTCACGTCAATGGTCGAAAAAAGAACGGCAAGGCCGTCGGTGCCGGGGCCTAAATCGGGCGCCTTCCTGGTTATCCATTCGGAGCATCTGCGGTCCATCAACCTGCGCTTTGGTCTTGAATGGGGCGATCAAGCCTTGCGGCTCATAGCCTCGACCATACAATCGTCGGTGCGCGCGGAAGACCTGGTTGGACGCATGGGGACGTCGATGTTCGGGGTTTTCCTCGCCGGCGCGACCGAAGCAGAAGCCAGGGAAATCGGCCAGCGTATCGAGGCGCGCATCGCGCAAGTCTATTTCGCGCCAAAGGGGACCGAGGATGCCCTGACCGTCAAGGTCGGCGGCGTGGTGTTCGAAAACCAGGTGGAGTTCGCGGACATGTTCCGGTCCGCCGAGCAGCGCATGGCCGGCGTCCAGGACGGAGCCGCGTTTGAACTGACGCATCTCCATAGCTGACATTCGCCGGGAACCAGAGCCATTCGGAACCCAGGGGAATTGTCGGACGCGGCCGCGGTTACGCTGACGACGGGGTAGCCCGTGAAGACGCCGCCCAGGTTTCGGCTACGGCGACGATCGCGGCATTGATCGGTCCGCTCGGGATCGCCGGCATCACCGAGGCGTCGACGACAAAGGCATTGTCGAAGCCGTTCAGCCGCAAGTCAGGATCGACGACGGCCTCAGTGTCACGACCCATCCGGCACGTGCCGGCCGGATGGTGATGGGTGGAAGCAGCCCTGGCAATGAAAGCATCGAGTTCGGCATCGGACTGAACCGGGGCGCCTGGCAGGATCTCCATATCGCGCCATTCGTCCAGAGCCGCATGATGGCCGACCATGCGCGCCCGCTTCAACGCCATCCTGAATGTCGCGCGGTCGTGTTCGGTTTCGAGATAATGTGGGTCGATGACCGGCGCATCGTTGCGGCCCGGCCCGCTTGGTGTGATGCGCCCTCGGCTTGTCGGATGGGTGACGCCGCACAGGATGGTAAAGGCGGAGCCATAGGGCGGGGTCTTCAGGCCCTCGGCCGCGGACGGGGCGACGACGCAGGCGAGCACGATATCGGGACTTCCCGTAGAGCGGGTCGGATCGTCGCTGTGCAGATACATCAGCGATTCGGAGTGCTGCAGGCGGGAGGGCGGCACCGGCTTTTTCGTGCTGTAGACATTTCCGAGAGCCAGCAGATGATCCTGCAGGTTGCGGCCCACATCGCCCCGATCGGCTAGGCAGCGTATATCAGCCTGCTTCAGCGTATCGGGACAGCCAATGCCCGACCGCATGAGGATGAGCGGCGTGGATACGGCGCCGGCGCAAAGAACGATCCGGTCGGCGGAGAGTGTTCCGGTCTCACCCCCGCACACCACGCTCACGCCCGTGATCTTGTGGCCGTCCAGCACCAGATGCTCGACCTCGTGGCCGGCGAGCAAGGTCAGGTTCGGCCGCGCCATGACCCGCGGCGGCAGATAGGCGTCGGCGACGCTCAGGCGCTTGCCGTCACGTATATTGAGTGAATTGGGACTGGTGCCGACCAGTTCGCCGCCGTTGTGGTCGCTCAGGGCGGGAGCGCCCAGGGATCGCCCGGCGGCGATGTAGGCACGCACGACCGGACTGACCTCGGCGTCCGGCAGATAGACGTCCAGCGGGCCGCTCTTGCCGCGTGTCGGCGCATCGAAGGCGGTGAAGGCTTCGCTGCGGATGAAGCCCGGCAACAACCCCCGATAGGACCAGCGCTCGCCACCGGCTTGTGCCCAAGGTTCGAAATCATCGGGATGGCCGCGCACATAGGCCATTGCATGCAGGCAGCTCGAGCCGCCGACTATCCTGCCGCGCGGCCATTCATGGACGCGGTCGGCAGTGAAGGGCTGGGGCACGGTCTGGTAGCTCCAGTCATAGGCGCGGCCCTGGAGCATCGTCCATTTCAGCGGATCGGCGATGTCGGGATCGGCCGGCATCGCCCCGGCCTCGATGAGGCCGACCTGGCACGACCGGTCTTCACTGAGCCGGCTGGCAACAACCGAGCCTGCGGATCCCGCGCCGGTCACCAGCACGTCGAAATGACGTTTCAATTTGAAATTCCCCGCACAGGCTCGATGTCAGAGGTGATACGATCACGCGGCAAAGGCGCCGGCGTTCGACCGTTCCATGATCTGTCTCTGCACGGACAAAAGGTGCGCGCGCATTGCGGTCTCTGCCGCTTCGGGATCGCGCTGCGAGATCGCTTCGGCGATCAGGCGATGCTCGCCGTCGCGGTGGGCGATCCGCTTGGGGCAGGTGGGTGCCGCGGTGCGCGCAACCTTCACCCGCGCATCGACACCGACCTGGCGCAGCATCTTGTAGAATTCCGCGGCAAGGTGGTTGCGGGCCGCGGCGACGATCGCGAGATGGAAAGCGAAGTCGACCTCACCCGACGGGGCGTTCTCAGGCGTGGTTGCCGCGTCGAGGATCCGCGCCGTCTCGAAAGAGGAGGCGCGCAGCGACGCCAGTCGGGCAAGGCCCGGCTCCATGATCAGGCGCAATTCCAGGACCTCGATCGGATTGGTTACCCTGACCAGTTCCTCGCCATATCTCGGAAGGGCAGTCGGCGCCCGCCTGGCGCGCGCCGGCTTGAGGTCGCCCGAAAGGCGCAGCACTTCAAGCGCCTTGCGAAGCTGATGGCGCTTGACGCTCAGATGTTCCGCAAGATCGCGCTCGGACGGAAGCTTGCCGCCGCCCTGCTGCAACTGGCGGACCGCGGCGATGATGTCGTCGAGATCCGATGGTCCGACCTGCGGCTCGAATGCGCTCAAAACCAAATCTCCTGTCCGATCGGCAGACCGCCGACTCAACGTCCCGACATCATATTGTGACACGAAAACCTGTTCGACGGCACTCAACCAATTCAACCAATCTACAACTGCACGCAATGGTTGACAACACCAGTTGCGCAATGGTTGACTGCCCATGTCGACGGTTGCCATCGCGGCGGACCGTCTTTCTCCCGAGGATCACGCATGCCGGCTGACGAAACCTTTGACTACGTCATTGTCGGTGCGGGATCGGCCGGCTGCGTGCTGGCGAACCGGCTGAGCGAAGACCCTGCCGTGTCGGTGCTTCTGCTGGAGGCGGGGGATTGGGACCGCGATCCGATGATCCACATCCCGCTCGGCTGGGGCAAGATCCTGACCGAACGCCGCCACGACTGGATGTATTTCTGCGAGCCCGAGGCCAATGTCGGCGGGCGCAAGGTCGAATGCGCGCGCGGCAAGGTCATCGGCGGCTCTTCCTCCACCAACGCCATGGCTTATGTGCGCGGCAATCGCGGCGACTACGATCGCTGGGCGGCAAGCGGCCTGACGGACTGGTCGTTCGACAAGGTGCTGCCCTACTTCAAGAAGCAGGAGCGCTGGGAGGCGGGCGAAAGCCGGTATCGCGGCGGCAGCGGACCGCTGAACACCCAGTTCTGCCGCTACAAGGACGAACTGATCGATGCCTTCGCCACGGCCAGCCGTGATGCCGGATATCCGCAGACCGACGACTATAACGGCGCCATACAGGAAGGCTTCGGCCGGCTGCAGATGACAATTGCCAACGGCCGGCGCTGCTCGACCGCGACCGCCTATCTGCGGCCCGCCATGCGCCGCCGCAATGTCAAGGTGCTGACCGGCGCGATGGCGACGAAGATCCTGCTGAAGAATGGGCGCGCAACCGGCGTTGCCTATACCAGAGGCGGAGCGAGCCATGAAGTTCTGGCGCGGCGCGAAGTTCTGCTTGCCGGCGGCGTCATCAACACGCCGCAGCTGATGATGCTGTCAGGCATAGGCGACAGCGGCGAGCTCGCGGCGCATGGCATCGAGACCAAGGTTGATCGTGCGCAGGTCGGCAAGAATTTGCAGGACCATGTTTCGGTCATCCTGATGTATCGGCGCAAACAGCCGGGACCGTTTCTCAAGATGATGCGGGCCGATCGTATCGGGCTGGATTTCGTCAAGACCTATCTCACCGGAAAGGGCTTTTCGGGAGATGTGCCTGGCGGCGTCGTGGCATTCCTGAAAAGCGACGCAAGCCGGCCGTTGCCGGACGTGCAATTGCTGTTCACCGCCGCACCGCTTGGGGCATGGCCTTACATGTCGCCATTCAAGGCACCGTTCGCCGACGGCTTTGCGACCCGTATCGTCGCCGTGCAGCCGGAGAGCCGTGGCAGCGTCAAGCTGGCGTCGAGCGATCCGGTCGCCGCTCCGCTGATCCATCAGAACTTCCTGTCCTCGCAGCGCGACTGGCAGTCGCTTCGCGCCGGCTTTCGTGTTGCGCGCAACCTTGCCAGCCAGCCGTCCATGGCCCCGTTCGTTGGCGCGGAATTCTTCCCCGGCCCGAAATGTGAGAGCGACGAAGAGATCGACGAGCATATCCGCAAGACGTCGATCACCGTGCATCATCCGGCCGGCACGTGCCGTATGGGTGTCGATGCGGGGTCGGTGGTCGATCCGGAATTGCGGGTGCGCGGCGTTGCCGGACTTCGTGTCGTGGACGCCTCGGTGATGCCGGATCTCGTCTGCGGCAACATCAATGCGGCGGTCATCATGATCGCTGAAAAGGCCGCGGATCTGATCCGCAGCCGCGCTCAACAGAGCGTGGCGGCCTGATAAGACGGCCGGAATACAACCAAAGTCTTTTGGTTGACACTGAAAAACTGCGTTGGTTGGACGGTCATGTGCATCCGCATGGCCGTGACGAAGTGGTTTCACGCCCTGATTGCGAGCTGTATTTCGTGCATTTCTAGGCTATTTCTGCCTATTTCTGGGCATTTGCCTCTCAAAAATGCACCCCAACCAAAAACTTATAAAATTCGCAATTTGGGTATTGTCGAGCAAAACCAATGCGAATACGGTTGAGTTGGTTAGAAGTATTTTCTTCGCGATGAGAGGTGTCCGATATGTCCCTGGCGCAACCAGCTAACGATGTGCTCACCAACAAGAAGGCAGCACTCAAGGGCCTCTATGACGCCCTCTACGCTAAGAACATGTTTCCGTTCTGGGCGACGTCGGAAGGCGTCGACCATGACGAGATCAAGCAGCTGATGGCGACGTCGAAGGCCGTTCCCTTCGTGTGGTCCTATTCGGACATCGAGCCGCTGCTGCAGCGCGCCGCCGAACTGGTGACCATGGACGACAGCGAGCGCCGTTCGCTGATCCTGGTCAATCCCGGCCTTGCGCCCAAGCGTGCCTCGGTCAGCACCATGTACACTGCCTATCGCCTGAACGATCCCGACGAGATCATGCCGCCGCACAAGCACTCGCCGAGCGCCATCCGCTTCGGCCTGACCGGCAAGGGCAACTTCACCGGCGTCGAGGGCGAAGACGTGGTCTTCGGCCCGGGCGACATGGTGCTGACGCCCAACGACGCCTGGCACAATCATGGCACCGTCGGCGGTGAGCAGGCGGTCAACCTGTCGGTGCTCGACCTGCCGCTGGTCGAAACGCTGCATGCCGTCCATTTCGACCACAAATACACCGAGATGGTCGATGGCAAGGAAGTCGAGAAGAAGGTGCAGACCGCCCGCTATCCGAGCGACTACTCACAGCGCATCTATGGCGAGGGCGGCCTGATGCCGCGTTTCGTCGATCACAAGCGCGGCGGCGGCCTGTCGTCGCCGATGTATGTCTACCGCTGGGAGAAGATGGAAGCGGTCCTCGATGCCCACAAGGATTGGGACGGCGACCCTCATGAAGGCATCGTCATCGACTATGTCGATCCGACGACCGGCGGACCCGTCTTCCACACCATCAATTTCTACGTGCAGATGCTGCGCCCCGGCGAGAAGACCTTGCCGCAGCGCGAGACCGCCAGCCTGCTCTTGGCGCCGTTCCGTGGCAACGGCCATTCGATCATCGACGGCAAGCGTTACGACTGGAACCAATTCGACACCATCGCCATACCCGGGGGTTCCTGGGTCGAGCATGTCAACGGCTCGTCGAGCGAGCCGGTGATCTTCTTCGGCGCCACCGATGCGCCGACGCAGAAGGCGCTGCTCCTCTACAAGCGCTGGGGCCGCAACCAGGCCGGCGATCTGCTCCGTCTCGTCTAGTTCCCATCCTACTGCCCCGCCGCCATTGGCGGCGGGGACATTGAAATGACGTTTCAGCAGCAAGGGCGTATGCATTTGGTTTCGGCGTTCAACACCAAGCAGATCGGCCATGTCGACTGCCCAGGCGGCGGCCAGGTCTGGGTCGACGGCAACATCCTCTATATCGGCCACATGCGGCCGCCGAGCGGTACGACGCTGGTCGACATTTCCGACCCGCGCAATCCGCGCAAGATAGCCACGATCGATGTTCCGCCCGGCTGGCACTCGCACAAGGTGCGCGCCAAGGACGGGCTGATGATCATCAACCACGAGCGCTTTGGCGATGCCGGCCCGGCCGATTTCGGCGGCGGGTTGGCACTCTACGACACAACCAAGCCGGCACAGCCCAAGCTCATCTCGAAATGGATAACCGGCGGCAAGGGCGTCCACCGCTACGACTTCGACGGCCGTTACGTCTACATCTCGCCGACCGCCGACGGTTATGTCGGCAACATCGTGATGATCCTCGACCTGATCGATCCCACAAAGCCGGTCGAGGTCGGACGCTGGTGGATACCCGGCCAGTGGACCGGTGGCGGCGAGGAATACCCCTGGCACGACTATGTCACGCCGCGTTGCCACCATCCTTTGCGCATGGGCGACCGGCTGTATGTCAGCTACTGGCATCACGGCCTGTTCATCCTCGACATTTCGGACATCACCAAGCCGAAGCTGGTCTCGCACGTCAATTCGAGCCCGAGCTTTCCGCATCCCACCCACACCTGCCTGCCGATTCCACAGCCGCTCAAGGGCCGCAACATCATGGTGGTGGCGGACGAGGACGTCGCCAAGCTTCGGCCATCACCGCCGGCCTTCACGTGGATCTACGACATCACCGACGAGACCAACCCGTTGCCGATCTCGACCTTCCAGGTGCCGGGCCTCGACCCGGATGGTTCACCGCAGCCGCAGATGACCGGCTGCCATCAGCCTTCCGAACGGTTCAAGGGCACGATCATTCCGTTTGCATGGTTCGCGCAGGGGCTGCGCCTCGTCGACATCGCCGACCCGTTCGCGCCAAAGGAGGTCGGCCATTTCGTGCCCGACGCGCCCGAGGGGGCGGAGCGTTCCTCGTCCAACGACGTGACCATCGACGACCGCGGCATCGTCTACCTGATCGATCGCATCCGTGGCGTCGACATCATCGAAACCAGTGTTCTCTAGGAGCAGGCATTGAGCGACAGCACGCGAAAATCCGCCAGCCATTACGCCATCGGCAACAAGAACCCGAACCTGCCGTTTCATCCGGCGGTGCGTGCCGGCGACTTCATCTTCGTCTCGGGCCAGGTGCCGAAGGACGACAACAACAACATGATCAGCGGCACGATCGAGGAAGAGACGCTGGCCACGCTGAAGACCATCGCGCGCGTCATCGCGCATGAGGGCGCGACGCTGTCGGATGTCGTGCGGATCACCACCTATCTCGAGGATACGCGCGATTTCGGCCGCTACAACAAGGCGTTCCTCGAAGGGATCGGCGATGCCGTGCTGGCGCGCACGACCGTCGAGGCAAAGGCCGTCATCAACACCAAGATCGAAATGGACGCGATCGTCTACAAGCCGCTCCCAGCGAGCAAGTAGGCATTGGACACAATCGAGGAGACGACATGTACAAGCTGTTAGGCCGCCAGACATCAGGCAACGTCCAGAAGGTGCTCTTCATGCTCGAAGAGCTTGGGGCATCCTACAAGCGCGAGGACTATGGCCGCCAGTTCGAGAACACCCAGACGGCGGAATACAAGGCGCTCAACCCGACCTCCAAGGTGCCGACGCTGGTCGACGGTGACACCGTGATCTGGGAGTCCAACACCATCCTGCGCTATCTCGCGGCATTCGGTGGCGAACAGTTGAATGGCGCCACGCCGGCGGAAAAGACCGAGGTCGAGCGCTGGATGGATTTCCTGCTGGCGGCGGTCAATCCCGGCTACCTGGCGGCCTTCAAGGGCGCCAAGCTCACACCCGAGGAACAGACCGCCGAATACAAGGAACAGGTGAAGGACCTTGTCGCGCAACTCAAGATCGTCGATGGCCACCTGGCCGGCAAGGACTTCCTGGCGCTGGACAAGCTGACCCTTGCCGACATCGCCTGCGCGCCGATCCTGAAGCGCTGCGTCGACTTCAAGATCGACCGGCCGTCGATGCCCGATCTGGAGCGTTGGGTGGCCGCGATCGCCGCCCGGCCGGCCTTCAAGGCGGCAACCACTGCTGCTCCCGCAAAGGCCGCATAATGATCAGGCGCGCCGCTCTCATCGGATTGGGAACGATGGGTCCAGGCATCGCCGCGCGGCTTTCGCGCGGCGGCCTCGATGTCACGGCGTATGATGTTTCACAGGCGTCGGTCGAGCGTGCCCGCGGCATGCTCGATCTCGCCGGCGGCGTGCTCGATCGTCTCGACATCAAGGCGCCCGGGACAGGCGCCGGCAGCGTGCGATTCGTCGAGACGATCGCCGAGGCCGTCGATGGCGCCGAACTGGTGATCGAGAACGTGCCCGAGAATATCGACATCAAGGCGCAGACCTATCGTGACATCGATCCGCTGATCGGCCCGTCGGTCATCGTCGCTTCCGACACGTCGGGCATCCCGATCACCAAGCTGCAGGCGCATATTTCGCATCCCGAGCGGATGGTCGGCATGCACTGGTCGAACCCGCCGCACATCATTCCGATGATCGAAGTGATCGGCGGCGAAAAGACCGCACCTGAAACCGTGGCCACGATCCGCGACCTCATTCGCTCGATCGGCCTGCTGCCGGTGGTGGTGAAGAAGGATGTTCCAGGCTTCGTCGAGAACCGCGTGCTCTATGCGCTGCTGCGCGAGGCGGTTGATCTTGTCGAGCGCGGCGTCATCGAGCCGGAAGACCTCGACACCTGCGTATCCTGGGGCATCGGCTACAAGATCGCCGTCATCGGTCCGATGGCGCTGCTCGATATGGCGGGGCTGGATATCTACAAATCCGTCTCATCCTTCCTGAATGCCGATCTCTCCAACCGCGACGATGTCGCGCCGATGGTGCTGGAGAAGACGGCTGCGTTGAAGTTCGGCATCAAGTCGGGCGAGGGCATGTTTGCCTACACGCCCGAGCAGACAAAGGCGCTGCAAGGCGAACGGGCGCGCAAGCTCGTCGCGGTGCGGCGCATCCTGGAAGGCCGGGAGTAGCTAATGTCAAACGGTGCGCAGAGGGCAGGCCGGTTCGAGGAGTTCCACCGGTCGGCTGTTTGTGTGAAGGGTGCCTTCGCCATCAAGACGGCGTGGCTGCGGCCGACGAAAGCGCGCGGGGCGACAAGCCATGCGCATTGAAACCATTCGAGCCGCCGGTGACAGGCCGGCCCATATCCGCCATGACAATCTGATCTCCGCCAAGGGCGTTTCGGTGGTCATCGCCCGGCAGCTGATCCTCAGCAACATCGATCTCTCGGTGCCGAAGGGGTCGTTTGTCTCCCTTATCGGCCCTTCCGGTTGCGGCAAGAGCACCTTGCTCAAGGTGCTGGCCGGGCTGGTGAAGCCGACCCAGGGCAGCGTTGCGATCGCCGGGCTCGCACCGGTCGAGGCGGCGCGCAGGCGCATGATCGGCCTCGTCTTCCAGGACGCCAACCTGCTGCCGTGGAAGAACGCCGTCGACAATGCCTCGATGCTGCTCGGCATCGCCGACAAGTCGCTGTCGCGCTCGGAATTGCGGGCGCGCGGGCAGGAGATGCTGGAGCTGGTTGGGCTGGGCGACAGCGCCCACAAGCGCCCAAACGAACTGTCGGGCGGCATGCGGCAACGGGTCGCCATCGCACGGGCCCTGGCGCTCGATCCGGCGGTGCTGCTGATGGACGAACCGTTCGGCGCGCTCGACGCCATCACCCGCGATTCGATGGGGCAGTCGCTGCTGGAAATCTGGCAGCGTACCGGCAAGACGATCGTGCTCGTCACCCATTCCATCGACGAGGCCATCCATCTGTCGCGCCATGTGCACGTGCTGGGGATCAAGCCCGGGCGGATCACCGAGAGCCTCGACATTGCGCTGCCTTATCCACGCGACCTGTCGGTCAGCGAAGATCCGGAGTTCGTCAGGCTGGTGGTCCAGTTGCGAACCATGCTGCGCTCCAGCCATCAGCCGGGAGGCGCGTCTTGAGCGACCAACCCATCACGGACCTTCCCGAGCCGCGCCTCGCCTCCAGCTGGAGTGCGGCGACCGGCAGTTGGCTACCGGCGGTCATCCTGCTGCTGGTGACGATCGTGGCGTGGGAAGCCGCCGTGCGGATCTTTGCCATATCCGCCTTCATCATTCCCGCCCCGTCCGAGATCGCGAAGTCGCTGGTGGCGCAATGGGGCACGCTGATGCAAGCGACGCTGGTGACCGCGGGCGAGATCCTGTTCGGCTTCCTGGTCTCGGTCGTGGTCGGCATTGCCATTGCGCTGGTCATCGTGCGCTTCGGCTGGCTGGGACGCGCGCTGTATCCACTGGTGGTGCTGTTCCAGAACGTGCCGAAAGTCGCGCTCGCGCCGATCTTCATCCTCTGGTTCGGCTATGGGCTGGCGCCCAAGATCGGCCTCATCCTGGTCATCGCCTTCTTCCCGGTGACACTGTCGATGCTGGCGGGCATGCAATCGGTCGACCGCTCGCTGCTGTCGCTGATGAATTCCGTCGGAGCCAGCCCGACGCAGATCCTGTTCAGGATCCGTGTTCCGCATTCGCTGCCGAACCTGATGGCCGGAACCAAGATCGCCGCCACGTTGAGCGTGATCGGCGCCATCGTCGGTGAGTTCGCCGGGGCGTCGGACGGTCTCGGCTACGTCATCCAGTTCGCTTCGACCCAGCTCGACACGGCGCTGGTCTTCGCAGCGCTGCTGCTCGTTTCCGTGCTTGGCATCGCCTTCTACTACGCCGCCGAAATCCTCGAACGCATCGTGGTGCCGTGGGCGCCGAAATTCAGCCAGTCCTAGGTCCGCTCGATCAACCAAATTCATAAAAGGGAACAAAAAATGCTGAGACGCTCACTTATCAAGGCCGCTACCTTCGCGGCGTTTGTTGCAGCACTCGGTTTTTCCAACGCTGCTCTGGCGGCGGACAAGGTCAACGTTCAGCTCGACTGGGTGGTGCGCGGCAATCACGCCATGTTTTTCGTCGGCAAGGAAAAAGGCTTCTTCGCCAAGAACGACATCGATGTGGCCGAGATCCGCAAGGGGTCCGGCTCGCCGGACGCGATGCGGCTGGTGGGCAATGAGAACGCGGATTTCGGCTTCGGCGATCTTCCCACGCTTGCCGTCGCACGGTCGCAGAATGTCCCGGTCGTGGCGCTGGCGGCCGTCAATCAGCACTCGCCGCTGGGGATCATTTCGCTGGCCAAGACGCTGAAGCTCACCAAGCCGTCCGACCTCAAGGGACTGACCATCGGCATTCATCCGGCTGGCTCCACCTACATCTTCTTCAAGGGCTTCCTGGCCGCCAATGGCCTGACCGAAAAGGACATGACGCTGAACAGCGTCTCGCCTCCCTATGAAAGCTATCTGCTGCTGGGCCGGGTTCAGACGGTCATCGGCTATATCGACGCGGAGGTTCCCGAGCTGGAGGCGAAGGCCGGAGGCCCCGGCTCGCTCAGCATCATGATGGGGGCGGACCATGGGTGGAAAGCCTATGGCTCGGGCCTGTTCACCTCGCAGGCGATGATCAAGGACAAGCCGGACGTCGTGCGCCGCTTCGTCAAGGCGTACAGGGAGGCCTTCGACTATGTCGTGGCTCATCCGGAAGAGGCCGCCGAGATCACGGCCAAGGCAGCGCCCGGCTATGCGGACAAGAAGGACGTGCTGCTGGCGCAGATCAACGCCGACATCGCATCGACGTTCAGCAGCCCCGACACCAAGGAACACGGTCTCGGCTGGATGACGAAGACGCAGTGGGAGGAGACCCTGAAGACGCTGACGGACCAGGGCGTGCTCAAGGCGGCTCTATCGGCGGACGACGTCTTCACCGACGCATTCCTGGCAAAAGAATAAGGGGCGCGCGGTGTTCGTACGGAAAGATCGATGAGCGCCTACCGGCAGACCAGGCTGTCCTGCGCGATGGCGCAGGACACATCACGCTCGCCTTTCGCCGCATCGGCGCGGTCGAGCGTGACCTGCACGCGGGTGGCATATGCCCGGCTCGCCAGACCGCACCACAGCCGCTCGACGGGCAGGTTCTCGCGCTTGTCGTTGAGGATCGTGAACGTGCCGGTCTTCGCATCGAACCAGAGCTCGACGCGAGCGCTCTTGCCTGGCTCGATCGTTGCGATCCCGGCTGAATACCAGTGGGCGAAGTCGGCGTTGCAGGAGAGGCCTTCGCTGCCCGCATTCGAAATCGTCAACGGAACCATGTCGAGCCCGTCAGTGCCGGTGCGGACGGTGACATGGTGCAACTCAACCGCGTTGGCGAAGGACGACAACGCCAGCATCACCGGAAGGACATAACGGATCTTCACTTTGCCTGAGCTCCATATATAAATTTCACAGGCAGTCTATCTCGCTTTTGCGCAATAACAATAAGAATGTTGATTGGTAAATCAAACAGAGAGGGTAACATGTTAAAGATTCTCAAGAGCAGTGTAAGTGCAGTTATATTGAGCGGTGTCTTGATGAGCGGCGCGTTTGCCGGCGAGGTCAAGTCGATCGCCATCCTGACGCCCGAAGAAGGCACGGACTATGGCTGGAACCAGCAAGGCATCGACGCTGCCAAGGCGGCGGGCAAAGCCGCGGGTGTCGAAGTGGTCGTGGCCCAGGGTCTCGGCTATGGCGACGTTCGTCCGACCTTGCGGGAACTCGCCTCCGACGGCGCCAGCCTGCTGATCGCGCATGCCAGCGGCTACAACACCTCGGCGCCCGAAATCGCCAAGGAATTGAAAGTTCCCGTGGCGATCGTCGACACGCCAGCCGGCCTGGAGAAGGGCCTTGTCGCCGACTACACGCTGAGCGGCCACGAGGGTGCCTATCTCGCCGGCCGTCTCGCCGCCAAGGTGTCGCGTTCCAAGTCGGTCGGCATCGTCGTCTCGGGCGAACCGCCATCGTGGAATTCGCAGTCGGCGGCGTTCGCACAAGGCGTGAAGGCGGAGAACCCTGACGTCAAGATCACCTATGCGGTGATCGGCCCGGCTGCCTACAGCGACGCGGCCGGCGGCAAGCGCGTCACCGAAAGCGTGATCGCATCGGGTGCCGACATCATCTTCGGCCAAGGCAACGGTTCGAGCTTCGGCATGCTGCAGGCGGTCGAGACGACCAAGGCAGCCGATGGCGGCAAGGTCTATTTCATCGACGTCATCGGCGACAAGTCACCGATCGACAAGGGCTTCCTGCTGTCGTCGGTGGTGTGGAACATCGAGCCGGTCTATGCGGCAATGATTGCCGACCTGAAGGCCGACACGTTCGGCACCAAACACTATACGATCGGCCTCAAGGACGACTCGATCAAGCTGCTGAAAACCGCTGCGATCCCGGACAATGTCTGGACGGAAATCCAGGCGCTGCGCGAAGATGTCATTTCCGGCAAGATCAAGGTCGAGCCGGTCTATGACGCGGCCGCCGTCAGGGCACTGATGACCAGCGTCGCCCAGTAAGGCGATCACGGTCGGCTGCCGGAGGGGTGATCCGTTCACCCCTCCGGACGATTCCCGTTTTTTGGTGCTGGGCTTTCATGAGCGGTTTTTCTTCATCGTCCGTTGCCGGGCGCGACATCGTCGCGCTTGAAGGCGTGACCAAACGGTTCCCCGGCATCGTTGCCAATGACAGCGTCGACCTGTCGATCCGCCCGGGCGAAGTGCATGTGCTGCTGGGCGAGAACGGCGCTGGAAAATCGACATTGATCGGCATGTTGTCCGGCCTGCAGCAGCCGGACGAAGGCCGCATACTGGTCGACGGCAAACCGACGCCGATCACCTCGCCGCGCCATGCGCTGGCACTCGGCATCGGCACCGTATTCCAGCACATGATGCTGGTGCCGACGCTGACGGTGGCGGAGAACCTTCTGCTTGGCGGGCCGTGGTGGCAGCGCCCCAGGACCGAGGAACTGGCGGCGCGCGTCGCCGAGATCACCGGCACGCTCGGCATCACCGTCAAGCTTCAAGCCAAGGTATCGGAGTTGTCGCTCGGCGAGCAGCAGCAGGTCGAGATCCTGCGCGCGATGCTGCGCAACAGCCGGCTGCTCATCCTTGACGAGTCCACCTCCATGCTGACGCCGAAAGGCATCGACGAACTGGGCGCGCTGATGCGCCGCCTCGTCGAGCAAGGTCTGGCGATCGTCTTCATCACCCACAAGCTCAATGAGGCGGCTGCCTTCGGTGACCGCATCTCGGTGCTGAAGCTCGGCCGCAAGGTCGGCGAGATCCCGCCCGAGCGGTTTCACGCGCTGGGCGAACAGGAGATCGTCTCGGAGATCGTGGAATTGATGTTCGGCAAGCAGAAGGATGACCCGGAAGCCGTCGAGCGTCCTGTCCGCACGGCCCGCGCCGGAGCAGCCCCGCTGCTTCAGGTGACGGCTCTGGCGGTCGCGGCGACGGACAATGCTCCGGGCCTGTCGTCGATCTCCTTCGCCATCCGCCCGGGCGAGATCCTGGGCATAGCGGGCATCGACGGCAACGGCCAGAAGCAGCTGGCGGAAGCACTGGCCGGCCAGCGTACAGCCACCAGCGGCTCGGTGCGGCTGGACGGCGCCGCCATCGAGACGCTGAGCGTCGGCGAGCGCCGCCGGCGCGGCCTTCGCTACCTGACCGACGACAGGCTGGGCGAGGGCACTGTCGGAACCTTCCCGGTCTCGATCAACTTCTTTCTCAAGCAGGTCGGCGCGGCTCCGTTCTGGCGCAACGGCGTCGAGCAACGCGCGGAGATCGACAAGCGCGCCGCCCAGCTCGTGCGCGAATATGATGTGCGTACGCCGAGCCTGAAGACGCCTGTCGCGCGGCTGTCCGGCGGCAACATCCAGAAGGTGCTTCTGGCGCGAGAACTGGCTGAGGGCGCCAAGGTGGTGATCTTCAACAAGCCGACCTATGGGCTCGATCTCGCCAACACTTTGGCGTCGCGCCAGCGCATCCGCGACACGGCGGCGCGTGGCCTTGCGGTGCTGCTGATCTCCACCGACCTCGAGGAATTGCTTGGCATGTGCGATCGCATCGCCGTCATCGCCGACGGAGCTTTGGTCGGCACCGTCGAGAATGCCGACGACGCCCGCACCAAGGTCGGTCGCCTGATGATCGGACTTGCCGCATGAGCATCGACACCGCACCCACTGTCAGTGCTACCGCACTCGACGCCACGAGCGGGGCAACGACGCGCCGCGACATCCTGCACCGGCTGCTGATGACGCTCGGTCCGATCCTCATCGCTCTCGTCATAGCCGGCTGTATCCTGCTTGCCGTCGGCGTCGACCCGCTCGCCTACTATGGCTTCGTGCTGGAGAAAGGACTGTTCTCGCCGCTCGGCATCCAGCAGACGCTGACGCGCATGGCGCCGCTGCTGTTTCTTGCCGCCGGCCTGATCGTGGCCTTTCGCGCCGGCATGTGGAATCTCGGCGGCGACGGCCAGTTCCTGCTTGGCGCGGTGACGGCGGCTGCCAGCGCTCCCGTGTTCGTGCAGATCATGCCAGCCTGGCTGGCGCTGTTCTGCTCGTTCCTCGTCGCCATGGTGGTGGCGATGATCTGGTCGCTGGTGCCGGCCCTGCTGCGTGCCTATCAGGGCGTCAACGAGATCATCACCACGCTGATGATGACGTTCCTCGGCACTTCGCTCGCCAATGTGCTGGTCAAGCTGGCATTTCGCGATCCGGGAACGACCGTGCCGCAGACGCGCACGCTGCCGGTGGAGGGCCGGCTGCCGCGCCTGTTCGAAACGACCATCACCAGTGGCCTGCTGCTTGGGCTGGCGGCGATCGTCATCGTGCATCTGGTGATGACACGCACGGCGTTCGGGCTGAAGCTGAGGATCGTCGGCGCCAATCCACGGGCGGCGGTTCACTCAGGGCTTGGCGTCCCCGGCCTGACGGTTGCCGTCTTTGCCATTTCGGCCGGGCTTGCCGGACTTGCCGGTGCCGTCGACATCATCGGCGTCCAGGGCAATGTCCGCGCCGACTGGAATCCCGCCTATGGGCTTGCCGTGATACCCGCCGTGTTTCTCGCCCGCATGAACGGCTTTGCTGCGATAGGCTTCGTGTTCCTGCTTTCGGTGCTTTCGATCGGCGGTGAGAGCGCGGCGCGCCGGCTTGGCGTTCCCAATCATTTCACGCTGGTGCTGGTTTCCATCGTGCTGATCGTGCTCGCGCTCGCCGAATATTTCGATCACAGATACAACCAGTCGCGGAGGGCCTAGGGCATGACCGGGCTGTTCAGCGAAGTCTTTCTCAGCGCGCTCCTTTTCGGCGCCGTCACCGCGGCGATCCCGCTGCTGCTTGCCGGGCTCGGCGAGCAGATCTCCGAGAAGGCGGGGGTGCTCAATATCGGCATCGAAGGCATGATGCTGGCCGGCGCCTATCTCGGCTTTGTCGGCGCTTTCTATTCCGGGTCGCTGTGGCTGGGCTTTCTCACCGGTGCCGTCGGGGGTGCTGCGGTGGCGCTTGTCATGGCGCTGCTTTGCGTGCGCATCGGGCTGAACCAGATCGTCATCGGCATCGCGCTGACCTTGGGGCTAGAGGGCCTGACGGCACTGCTCCACCATTTCCAGTTCTCACGCAGCTACCCGCGCCTGCCCGCGGCGGATGCGACCGTCATTCCGCTGCTTTCGGACATCCCGGTCATCGGGCCTGCATTCTTCAAGCATCATCTGATCGTCTATCTGGCGGTCGCGCTGGTTTTCGGCATGAGCTACCTCTATCGGCGCACGCAACTCGGCCTCAATTTGCAGGCGGCAGGCGACAAGCCGGCCGCGCTCGATGTCGCCGGCATCGATGTCGTGCGGACCCGCACCATCGCCGTGTTGACGACCGGAGCGCTGGCTGGGCTCGGCGGCGCCTATCTCGCCAATGTCGGGGCTGGGCTGTTCATTCCGTTCATCACCAATGGCGCGGGCTTCCTCGGCATCGTGCTGGCCATGCTGGCGCGCGGTCGCCCGATCTGGGTGCTGTTCGGCGCGTTGCTGTTCGGCGTCTGCCTGTCGCTGACGACGGCCATGCAGGTGGCCGGCATCAACATACCGACCGACATCATCCAGATGCTGCCGTTCCTGGCGGTGATGATCATGCTGGTTCTGTTCGGCCGGCGCGCCAGCCTGCCGGCGGCGCTCGGCATTCCATACGAGCGCGGCGCGCGCTGAGCACAATTCATGCGCGGACGGGACCCGCGCCAATAAAGGAGGCAAGAATGTCGGATACCAAGGTCTACCTGCTCGACGGCGGCTCGCTCGTTCTCGACGGCTATCATGTGTTCTGGAATCGCGGCCCTGGCGGTGAAGTGCGCTTCCCCGTCTATTCGATCCTGATCGAGCATGCCGAGGGTCGGTTCCTCATCGACACCGGCTACGACTACGACCACGTGATGAAGGTGCTGCCGTTCGAAAAGCCGATCCAGGAAAAGCACCAGACCATCCCAGGCGCCCTGGCGCTGCTCGGCCTTGAGCCGAAGGACATCGACGTCGTCGTCAACTCGCATTTCCACTTCGATCATTGCGGCGGCAACAAGTATTTTCCGCATGCCAAGAAGATCTGTCATCGGACCGAGGTGCCGCAGGCCTGCAATCCGCAGCCTTTCGAGCATCTCGGCTATTCCGACCTGAGCTTTTCGGCGGAGGCTGCCGAAGCGCGTGGCGCGACCGGACAACTGCTTGCGGGAACGACACGGGCGAACTCGACCTTTGAAGGCGTCGATGGCGACGTCGAGCTTGCCAGGGGTGTCCGGCTGATCTCGACGCCCGGTCATTCGATCGGCCATTACAGCCTGCTGGTAGAGTTCCCCAAGCGCAAGCCGATCATGTTCACCATCGACGCGGCCTATACGCAGAAGAGCCTTGAAACGCTGTGCCAGGCGGCCTTCCACATCGATCCGGTGGCGGGCGTCAATTCGATGCGCAAGGTGAAGAAACTCGCCGAGGACCATGGCGCCGAGTTGATGTACTCGCACGACATGGACAACTTCAAGACCTACAGGACCGGCACGCAATTCTACGGCTGACCCCCGCCAATCCGGAGACCAAGACGATGCGTTATCTCGAACATGCCGATCCGGTCATCACCCTGACCGCGGGGCCGGTGAACGCCTATGCCGAAGTGCTGCGCGGCCTCGGGCGCACGGTGCTCTACGACTACGACCCGGCGTTCCAGCTCTTCTACGAGGGTGTGGTCGACAAGGCGCAAAAGGCGATGCGGCTGTCGAACAAGCCGGTCATCCTGCATGGCGAGCCCGTGCTTGGCCTGGAGGCCGCCGCGGCCTCGCTGATCACGCCGGACGATGTCGTGCTCAACCTTGCCTCAGGCGTTTACGGCAAGGGGTTCGGCTATTGGGCGAAGCGCTATTCGCCACATCTGCTCGAGATCGAGGTGCCCTATAACGAGGCGATCGATCCGCAGGAGGTCGAGGCAATGCTGAAGGCGCATCCGGAGATCACCGTCGTTTCCGTCTGCCACCACGACACGCCGTCCGGCACCATCAATCCCGTCGACGCCATCGGCGCGCTGGTCTCAGCCCATGGCGGTTACCTCATCGTCGATGCCGTCTCGTCCTTTGGCGGCATGAAGACGCATCCGGAGGATTGCAAGGCCGATATCTATGTCACCGGCCCGAACAAATGCCTGGGCGCGCCTCCCGGCCTCACGATGATGGGTGTCAGCGAGCGGGCCTGGGCCAAGATGAAGGCCAATCCCCTGGCGCCGCGCGCGTCGATGCTCAGCATCGTCGACTGGGAGCATGCGTGGTCGCGGGACAAGCCGTTTCCGTTCACGCCGTCGGTCTCGGAGATCAACGGGCTCGATGTCGCGCTCGACCTCTATCTCAATGAGGGACCGGAGGCTGTGTGGGGGCGCCATGCACTCACCGCCAAGGCCATGCGCGCCGGCGTTGCCGCGATGGGTCTGTCGATCTGGGCTGCCAGCGACAGCATCGCGTCGCCGACCACGACCGCTGTCCGCACGCCCGAAGGTGTCGACGAGAAAGCGCTTCGCCAAGCCGTGCGCGCCCGTTACGGCGTCGTCTTCTCATCGGGCCGCGGCGAAACATTGGGGAAGCTGACACGCATCGGCCATATGGGTCCGACCGCCCAGCCGATCTACGCGATCGCGGCGCTGACGGCACTTGGCGGCGCCATGAACGCGGCCGGCCAGAAACTGGCGATCGGCAAGGGCATCGACGCGGCGCTGGCCGTGATCGACGCCGACGCTTGAACAGACATCACCAGATCACGAATTGAGGGAGCATTTTCATGACTGAACGGCTTGCGGGAAAGACGGCCCTGGTTACGGGCGCCGCGCAGGGTATCGGCAAGGCGATCGCCGCGCGGCTTGCCGCCGATGGGGCAACCGTCATCGTCAGCGACATCAATGCCGAAGGCGCCGGGGCGGCGGCCGCGGCGATAGGCGGAAAGGCGAGGGCGATCGCCGCCGACATTTCCGATCCGGCATCCGTCAAGGCACTCTTCGCCGAAATCCAGACCCTGACCGGGGGCATCGACATCCTGGTCAACAATGCCAGCATCGTGCCGTTCGTCGCCTGGGACGATGTCGATCTCGACCATTGGCGCAAGATCATCGACGTCAATTTGACCGGCACTTTTATCGTCAGCCGTGCCGGTACGGACCAGATGCGTGCGGCGGGGAAGGCCGGACGGGTAATCAGCATCGCATCCAACACCTTCTTTGCCGGCACGCCGAACATGGCGGCCTATGTCGCGGCCAAGGGTGGCGTCATCGGCTTCACCAGGGCGCTCGCCACCGAGCTTGGCAAATACAACATCACCGCCAATGCGGTGACGCCCGGCCTCATCGAGAGCGACGGCGTCAAGGCGAGCCCGCACAACGAGGCGTTCGGCTTCGTCGAGATGCTTCAGGCAATGAAAGGCAAAGGGCAGCCGGAACATATCGCCGACGTGGTTTCGTTCCTGGCCTCCGACGATGCGCGCTGGATCACCGGCCAGACGCTCAATGTCGACGCCGGGATGGTGCGCCACTAGCCAGAGCGCATCCCAAAAACGCTACGACCCTTCTGGGCGACCTGCATTTTGGGTCGCAACAGCGGATGAGCGCGGCCAATCAAAGGGAAATCACAGTGGACTTCGGATTCGACACGTCGGTTTTCGACGGGCTGACGATTGCAATGCTGATCGCCGGCCTGGCCATGACCGGAATTGCCTCCGGCGTGCTCGCCGGTCTGCTGGGAGTCGGAGGCGGCATCGTCATCGTTCCGGTGCTGTTCTGGGTGCTTAGCCTGTTCCACTTTTCGCCTGCTGTGATCAGCCATCTGGCGGTCGCGACATCGCTTGCGGTCATTATCCCCACCGCGATCTCGTCGATGCGGTCACACAACAGGCGCGGCAATGTCGATCGGCCTCTGCTCAATCTTTGGGGACCGGCGATTTTCGTCAGTGCCCTCGTCGGCGGCATCATGTCGAAATTCATCCCGGGCGCCGGCTTACGGCTGGTCTTCGGCGTCGTCGGCCTGCTGGTGGCCGTCAACATGGCGTTGCCGAAGCACCTCGTGATCTCCGATCACCTGCCGCAAAGCGGCTGGATCAACCGCGCGATCGCTGCTGTGATCGGCTTTGTCTCTTCGCTCATGGGAATTGGCGGCGGCACACTGTCGGTGCCGACGCTTTCCAGCTTCTCCTTTCCGGTGCATCGTGCCGTCGGCACATCGTCGGCGCTTGGCCTGCTTATCGCGCTTCCGGCAGTGGCCGGCTTCATCTGGTCGGGTCTTGAAATCGCCGGCAGGCCTCCGCTCAGCCTGGGTTACGTCAGCCTGCCGGCGGTTGCCATCATAGCGCCCATGAGCTTTCTGTTTGCACCGTTGGGCGCCAAGCTCGCCCACGCGCTCAACCCGCGCTACCTGAAACTCGCCTTTGCGTTCTTCCTGGCGATCACGGCCGGGCGAATGTTGCTGTCTTGAATTTCGTTGGGCGGCGTACGGCTATTTTTCCCGCATGGCCCGGCGGAAGTTCTGCGTGATTGGCTCGGCGAGATAAGAGAGCACGGTGCGAGCCCCCGTCCGGATCATCGTCTCGCTCGACATGCCGGGCAGCAGCTTGCGGCCCTCCAGCTTGCCGAGTTCGCTTTTGTCGATCACAACCGTCGCGGCGAAATAAGGTGCGCCGCTGCGTTCCTCAACCATGCGGTCAGCCGACACGATCTCCACGACGCCCTCGAGCGGCGGCAGGTTGTAGCGAGCGAAGGCCGGGAAGCTGACGCGCGCGAGCTGTCCGGGTGCGATCGTCTCGACATCCTCCGGCTTGACCATAGCCTCGACCACGAGTTGTTGTCCGAGCGGCACGATCGTCATCAATGTCTCACCGGGTTTCACGACGCCGCCTGCCGTATGGACCTTCAGGTCCATGACGATGCCGTCAACCGGTGCGGCGACGTTGGTGCGGTCAAGCACGTCCCTGGCGGAGCGCTCCTGCTGTCCGAGGTCGAACAACTCCGCCTCGACCTTGCTCAACTCATCGACGGCCTGGTTCAGCCGCACTGTGTTGAGGTTCAGGATCTGCATATCAATCTCGGCCATGGCGCTTCCGGCACGGGCGATTGCGGCAATGTTGGTAGCGCGCTCCCCTTCGATCTCCCGCTGTTGGCGTCTGAGCAACAGGTTCCGTTCGCGGGTGGTCAGCCCTTTCTTGAGCAGCCCCTCAAGGTCTTTGCTTTCATCCTCGATTGCCTCGATCTGTTTGTCTTCGGTGACGATAAGCTGCTCCAGTCCCGTTATCTCTTCCTCGACCTGGTGACGGCGCTGGCCGAGAATTTCCCGCTCGTCCTTCAGATTGTGGTGCTTCGCGGCAAACACGTCACGCTGTGCTGCCACCGCGTCCTTCACGGCGGTGGCGGGGTTTGCGAGCAACGCCGGATTGAACTCGATCTCGGCCTTGCCGTCGCGCTCGGCCCTGAGACGGGCGGCCAGCGCCTCACGCGTTGCTATCCGGTTCTGGATCAGGTCGAGCTGCGCCTTTGCCTGCGTGTCGTCGAGCCGGACGAGGATCTTGCCCGCCTTGACGATATCCCCGTTGGCGGCGTTCAACTCCGCGATGATGCCGCCCTCGAGGTGCTGGATGAGCTTGCGGTCGCCGGCGACCTTGATAACGCCCGGCGCCACAGCGGCGCTGTCCAACGGCGCCAGCGCCGCCCAACCCCCGGCCACGCCGAAGAACAGGAACATGATCGCGAACCCGGTGCAGGTCACGCCGGTGAGACGCAGCGGCACCGGTTCCAGCAGCGAGGGCGGAGGAAGGGGTAGCGGCACGACGTTCAATCCGGGGGGGCGGCTCATGCTTCCTTGACCTCTTTGATTTCCTTGACCACTTCAAGGGCTGGCAACTGGGCCGCTTTGGGCAGATGGGCCACCTTGCTGACACGGTTGGCGAGTTCGTTGAAGACATGGTCGCGCGGCCCGAAGAGATCTTGCTGACCTCTGTTGAGCACCAGTATCTTGTCTATCTTGTCCAAAAGGTTGGGGCGGTGCGCGATCAGGATAACGGTTGTGTTCGTGGCCTTGGCCACGCCGAGAGCAGCAATCAATGCCTCCTCGCCCTCTCTGTCGAGGTTGGAATTGGGTTCGTCGAGGATAAGCAGCGCGGGGTCGCCGTAGAGTGCCCGCGCCAGCCCGATGCGCTGGCGCTGCCCGCCTGACAGGACGGCGCCGGATTCGCCGATCTCGGTGGCGTAACCCTTCGGCAGTCCCTTGATCAGTTCGTGGACTCCTGCCAACTGCGCGGCCTCGACCACCTTGTTGAAGACCGCCGGGTTGAGCGTCGCGAAGCGGCAAATATTTTCGGACACGGTGCCGGCGAAGAGTTCGATGTCCTGCGGTAGGTAGCCGACATGACGGCCACGGTCTTCCGCCGCCCATTGGGCAACATCCGTTCCGTCCAGCAAGGCGCGCCCCGCGGACGGGCGCCAGGCACCGGCGAGTATGCGCGCCAGGCTCGTCTTGCCAGCCCCGCTCGGACCGATCAACGCCATCGCTTCACCCGGCTCGAGGCGGAAGTTGATGCCTTTCAGGATATGTTCGCCACCCTGTCGGGCAAGCACAATGTTCTCGGCCTCGAACCTGCCTTTCGGTCGTGGTAGCGGCAGAACCGGTGTGGATTCCCGGTGCTGTCCGGCGACAGCGGTGAGACGCCGGTAGGCGGCACGCGCTCCGAGCGTCGCCTTCCATGTGCCGATGGCTTGCTCGACCGGTGACAATGCGCGGCCCATCAGGATCGAGGCGGAGATCATGATACCGGGCGAGGCCTCGTTGCGAAGTACCAGATAGGCGCCGAGGCCGAGTATCGCCATTTGCAGGGCCAGCCGGTGACAACGCGCGATAGCCGCGATGGCCCCACCCCGGTTGGCGGCAAGAACTTGTCCTTTGTTCGCCTCGTCCTGCTGTGCCTTCCAGCCCTCCAACAGGGGCTTCAGCATGCCCATGGCCTGGACGACCTCGGCGTTGCGGATTGCAGCCTCGGCCTGCACATATGCCCGCGACTGCGCACCCGCAGCCTCGGTCAAGGGCTTTCGCGTGACGTATTCGTTGAGCAGCGCCAAAGCGAACAGGACGATCCCGCCGCCGAGCGCCAGCCATCCAAGCCATGGGTGCATGACAAAAATGGCAGCGAAAAACAGCGGCGCCCAAGGCGCGTCGAGGATCGGGAAGACGCTCGGGCTGGTGAAGAAATTCCGCACCTGGTCCAGATCGCGCAGCGGACGGGCGTTGGCCTGGCCAGGCGCCGACGCGGCGTATTCCACCGATGCGGTCAGCAGAACCGGTCCCAAGCGCGCGTTCATCCATGATCCGACCTTGGCCAGAAGACGCCCGCGTATTACTTCCAGCCCGGCGAGCGTCCCGAGCGCGGCCGCCGCCATCAGCGACAGCATCACCAGCGTCTCCAGGCTATGGCTGCCGAGCACGCGGTGGTAGACCTGGAGCATGTAAAGCGCCCCGGTCAGCATCAGCACGTTGATGCCTCCGCTGAACCAGATCAGCGGCCGAATGGCGCGTTTGATCTCTTTCATCACCACCTGCAGGGCAGGGGGCTGTTGCTTGGTTTTCATCGCTATTTCTCTGGTGTGCGGAGTGACATCCGGCGCAGGGGATTGCAGTGAGGCCAGCCATGAGCTGCTATGGTGGGTGCCATCGAGATTCCCCCTTTTTGAACGCATCAAGAAAAGAGGATCCCCATCCCCAGATGCCCTAACGCGCTGAATTGCGGCCTTTGATCCTCGATTGTGGCGCCGCCGAAGAGGAGGCGTCCATTCCCGGTTCGATAGTATTGAGGTCAATGTCCGCACCTGATCGAACGATATATATCTTTCGATAGATCAGGCTGACGCAGGCGCTGCGGTGGGTATCACGGCCGATGCCATCACGCGGCTTTCCGGCCCCCTTTGCCGCTTCATGTCGATGCCAGTTGAGAGTGGGGTGTCAGAGGAGGCCCGTTCCTGGACGCTCAGCGCCTTTGCCATGCCCAGGCCAGCTCCGCCCGGCTGCCGAGGTGCAGCTTCTCGTAAACGTGGTATAGGTGCAACGTCGTCGATCTGCTCAACCAGCTCAAGACCGAGTGTCGCGCCGACTATCTCACTCGCCTCGGCTTCGTCGTCCTCGATGAACTCGGATCGTCTCACGCATCACTGTGAGATCATCGAGACTGTCAATGAGTGCGGGCGCTTCAAGAACCGCGCCTGATCACCCAACACGGCCAAGCTCATCCGCGCTCGCCGGGCTGCGCAACCCGATAAGCTCCGGCGAGCGCTAAGCGACGTGCCCTACATAGAGGGCGACGCCGATCGGGCCAAGGCTTTTGACACATATGGTTTGCTCCGGCGCGGGCATTCACTACGGCGCTTCTCCGCCAGGTCAATATTCCCATTTACACTGACGACAGCAACCCTATCGAAAACGATATATATCGTTCGATATAGGTCAGAATACTACCAGACGGAAAGTTGACTTGCCATCCTTAGGCTGCGCCAAATTGACCCCTGAGCATCTGGGGTTTGTTAGCATTTCAAGTGGCATCTCAAGTGATGGCGGACGGGCAATCGTAGCTTTCCAAGCCTCCGGAACTTACGCACGTCAAGGCGTGCTCTGTTCCGGTTCTCGAAATCCACCATTTTCGGCGCGCCCTGACCTAATCCCAACTGACCCTGGAACAGCTCGATCACAATTGGGAGGAAGATTATGACTACGATTACCGCCACCAATCTCGTTCTCGACGAGCAGATCGGCGTACAGACCGTCACCGATGATAATGATGTCCTCCTCGACCAGACGCTGAGCGACGCGCTCACCGCTCTCGGCGTGCTTGGAATCAGTCCTACCGACCCCACGACAGGGTTCCCGCAGGTGGCTGTCAACACCGCCCTCCTTGACACAACCGGCGCGACCGATCTGGCGCTGTCGATTCCCGATGACGGCCCGGGCGGCACCACGAGCGGCCTCTTTACCGTCGGCGGTGTGGAAATCTTCCTCTACAATGAGGGCGGCATCATTTATGGACGCGAGGCCGACGGGAATGGTGACGCCGATCCCGCTGGCGCCTTGGCGTTCGCGGTTGCGCTTGACGAGACTGACCTGTCATCGGCGCAGATTTACCTCATTCAATACGAACCGCTGCAGCACAACGTTCCTGGTGATCCTCCTGTCATTGACGATGACGACATCCTGTCATTTGCCCAGGGCAAGATCACACTGGATGTAACGACCACTGAGCTCGTAACGACGTTTCAGGTGCTGGACTTCGCGTCGATCCCGTCAGGTAGCCCACAGGAGACACTCACGGTTGCGACAGCCGATCTCACTGACAATCACAGCGCCAAGTTTGATGGCATCATCTTCCCGGCAGGTGCAGTCACTGATCCGACGACCATCAACAAGAACCCCGGAACCAATGATGATCTGAATCCCGACGCCGTCGGCTTCGGTGTGAAGGGGGGCCAAGCCTCTCAGATGAATCAAAATGAGGGCTTCTTCGTCCAAGACGCGGCCTGGACTTCTGCCACTCCGGATGCGAACGAGATCGGCGGCATCAGGTTCGACGTCCAGGGCATAGGCGGCGTGAAGAGCGTCAACATCGAGTGGTGGACTGTCGATAATGGGATAGTTATTGAGCACGGGACCGACACAGTAACTTTACCTTCCGGCAGCGCCGTCTTTGAGAATTATACCATCGAGTCGGCGGATAGCGTCGATCAAATCTACGTTCGATTTACCTACGACACGAAGCAGAGCACCTCCGGTGTGCGCGTTGAGAACCTTGAAGTCGCGTTCCCATCATCGAGCGAGGTAACGGTCGTCAACCACGAGGATCTCGGGACGCACCTCGTGTTCGAGGATGCCGGGCCGACGTTCGACGGCATCACTGGTGATGCAACGCCGTTCCAGGTCGGATTGGCCGCCAATCAACAGGACACAGGGACGTTCGACCTTACTCCCGGAGCCGACGGCTCACACGTCACCATCACCCAATATACCGATCTCGGTGGCGCTGACATCGAGGAGATTCTCACCAACGACGGAACCACGCTGACGTACCACGACGTGGCCACCGATACGGATCTTTACCAACTGAACGTGACCGACTCGGGATACACCTTCGACGTGCTCTTCACACCCCAGGGTGAGCAGTCCGACCTCAACTTCAATGCGGTCAAGTCGGGCGGTCCCCAGGAGACCTTGACAGTACCCACGGTGGATAACACCGGCAGCATCGTCTTTGACGGCCTGATCTTCAACGCTACGCCCGCAGCGGACGCGACCGAGGCAGCCTTTGTGCCGTTCAACACCACTCCACTGGGAGGCCCGACTGTAGCGGCTGACGACCTTAACCCCGATGCAGTTGGTTTCGGCGTGAAAGGCGGTCAGGCTTCGCAGATCAATAACAACGAGGGCTTCACCTTCTCCACTGCGGACGGGTCTGACATCAACAATCTAACCTTCGCGGTCGCAGGAATTGGAAACATCAACGCCATCACCGTAGAATCGTGGCTTTACGACGATGGCGGCAATCTGATCGATCACACCATCGAAAACGTTACTGGCTTGCGCTCGGGCAATCAGACCGTGACCATCGATGACGATGGTGGGCAAGCCTTCGACACGGCCTACGTTCAGTTCCACGTCGGCGGTGCCAACTCGGGTGTTCGCATCCTCGACTTCTCGACGAGCATCGAGGGCCCAGTTGACGATCAGCCGTTCGAATTCACTCTGGCAAACACCGACCTCGACGGGGATGCTGCTACGCAAACACTGAGCATCCTCGCAAGCCAGGACTTCATCGTTTGATGACGTTCTCGCAGCCTTCATTAGCTTCAACGCAGACGATCCGGCCCCCTTCGAGGGGCCGGACGTTCAAGACACCAAGGCTCTGGACTCAAACTAGGCGACATGCAAAGCGGCGGCTTGCGGTGTATGCTGTGGCGGCTTTCCGACAACCAGCCTCTTTGGCTGAAGGAACCGGAGGAGGGGAGAGCCAGCAACCGCCAAGCCAATCTCCAATGCCCCGGTTATCAGGCGGGTCGGACCGAGAGCAGGCTGTCGCAATCGCGGCCGATGCCATCGCGCGGCTTTCCGGCCCGCTGCCGGCCTCACGTCGATGCCCGTTAAAAAAGTGCTGCTTTCAGAGGAGGCCCGTTCCTGGGGGGGGGGCGAGGCTTTTGCCGTGCGTTATCCAGGCCAGTTCCGCCCGGCCGCCGAGGTGCAGCTTCTCGTAGACGTGATGCAGGTGCATCTTCACCGTGCCTTCGGATAAATGCAGCCGCTGCGCGATGGTCTTGTTTCGCAGCCCGCGCGAGACGAGATCGGCGATCTCGGTCTCCCGCCCGGTCAGCCGGGACATTGGCTGCGGCTGCGACCCGGGCATCAGCAGTTGCTGGACGATCTTGTTGTCGATCCACTTCTTGCCCGCCGCCACCGCATTCACGCATTCGATGAGAAAGCGGTGGCTGATGCCGTCCAGAAACAGGCCGTCGACGTCGAGCGTCTGTATCTCCTTGACATCGAGCCTGCCGGTTGGCTGCACGATGAAGATGATGCCGAGAGCGCTGTTGCCGGCCTTCAGCCGTGAGGAGAGACCTGATGTTTGCTGGTCCGCGAGATCCACGCCCACGATGACGATATCAGGCTGATGGCGCTCCACATGAGCGAGAACGTCCACAGGGCGGCGACACTGGGCGACGACATCGTGTCCAGCCTTCTGCAAAACCCATTCCAGACCGGCGAGATATACCCCTCGCGGGTCCGCCACGACCAACGTCGACATGCGAACACCGTCCGTAAAAAACGCAACGAACTTGGTTAAACACCCGTTAAATCAGGAAACCAGAGCCCAGGCAGATTGTCAAGGAATAGCTAATATGCATGTTGCTATAATGACAATCCGCCGTCTGCCAGGCGGATCGGCGCCGTAAAAAGCCAACCTATGATATGCCTGTCACTTTCAAGGTTCTAACGTCCCTTGCCGCGCGGCCCAGTCGTACGGGTACAGGCAGTAAAAATAGCCGGTGCGTTCGGTTGCGATGTATTTCAGATGCGTGCCATTGGGCAGCCAGACGATGTCGCCAGGGCGGCATTCGTGGCGGCCGTCATCCAGTTCGATCGTCAGCGTGCCTTCATGGATGAACAGCACCTCGTCATAGGTCACGGTCCAGTCGATCGAGGCGTTCTCCAGATACTCGATGCCACCGCCCATGGTCCGGCTGATCTCGGCATTGATCACGCGCGCGATCGACGACGTTCCGGTCGGCGTGACTGATGGCTTCAGAGTCAACTCGCTGTGCTTGAAAATCTTGGCCTTGGACATCGTCATCCTTTCTTTGCGCGAAGATTGGCTTTGGAGGGAGTGACGCCGGACGGAGCCATCCCGGCGAGCCATCTCGTCACCGGATCCAGCTTGCGCCCGGCATGTTCGAGATCGTCGCGCCGACGCACCGCGCCACGGACGAAATGCGCACCGACGAAGCGAAAGGGTTCGGGCGGGAAACCGCGCGCCACCGGACGCACCAGCGCCGAATGCGTCAGTTCCGATTCGCCGTCAGTCAGCAGGCCGGTGAGGATCTCGCCGCCGATATAAGCCATTGTCGTGCCATTGCCGGAAAAGCCGTAGCCGTAGACGACATCGCGGTTAGCGGGCAAAGCGCCGAACAGCGGCACGCCGCTGACCGTCCGGTCGATCGGGCCGTTCCACGATGTCTCGAGCGGGAAATCGGCGAGCGCTGGGTGGCCATCCCGCAGCGCGCGACGCATTTCGGCGACCCGTGGCGACAGGCCATGGAAACGCTGGTCGACGATGCCGCCGAAGCCAATGACGCCACCGCTGACGCCGACGGACAGCCGACCATCGCGCGTCGGAGACCAACCGCCAACGAAGACGCGGGAATCGATCATCAGCGGCGCCCGGCGGTAGCCGACCTTGTCGAGAAGGTCTGGAATGGGCTGTGACATGGCGTCGTCGCTGGAGATGTTGAAGATCGCAGGGGCCAGTTCCGGAATCGCGCCGGACCAGGCATTCATGGCAAGCACGACCTTGCCGCAGGACACAGTTCCTTTCGCCGTTTCCACCGTGAGCTTGCCACGTCGTGAAAACCGCTTCATCGGCGACTTTTCATAGATCCGAACGCCGCGGTTCAGCGCTGCACGACGCAGGCCGCGCACCAGGAACCCTGGATGCACAGTTGCCGACGAAGCGTCGAACGCACCGCCAAGGTGGCTCGTCGTACCGGCCATCGCCGCGATCTCAGGGCGCGAAACTCGCCGCGCCGGAACGTAGCCATGCGCTGCCAGCTTGTTTAACGCGTCGTCCCAGGCGCCAAGCTGTGCTTCGCACGTAGCGCCCCAGATCCAGCCGATGCGATCGAACCAGGCGTCGATTGCCTCTGCCTTGCAGAAAGCCTCGATGCCGCCGATCGCGGCTTCGGATGCCTTGATGATCGAAAGCGCGTCGTTTCCGTCGCGCAGCGCGGCAAGCGCGCTGTATTTGGTCCATGCCGAAAGCACCATTCCGGAATTGCGGCCGCTCGGGCCACCACCACAAATGTCGCGCTCTACAATGACAACATCGAAGCCTGGATTGTGCTGCTTGAGGCGAATGGCGGTCCACAGTCCGAGATACCCGCCGCCAACGATGCAGATGTCGGCCTGCGTTGTCTCTTCGAGCGGAGGCGCAAGGTCCGGGTCCTCGGGCAATGCCTGCCGCAGCCAATGGCTCCGCCAGCGGATGTCTTTTTCCGGCAACTGCATCACGATGCGCCTGCCGCGGACAGGCGGCGCTCCACCAGCCTGACCCAAAGACTGGCGCCCATCGGCAGGATAGCGTCGTTGAAATCGTAATTGGTGTCGTGCGCGGCGGCCTGGTGCGCGTCGTCCGCCTGGCCAAGCAAGAAATAGCAGCCCGGCCGCTGTTCCAACATGTAGCAGAAATCTTCAGAACCCATCTCGGGAGGCGGATCGACGACGAGACGTTCCGAGCCCATCACCTCGTTCGCAATCGCGATCATCGCGTCGGCTTACGCCGGAGTGTTGATCGTCGGCGCGAAGGGCGTTTCGTAGCGAATATCGACGCTGGCGCCAAAAGCTTCAGCCTCGTTTTTCGCGATGCGGCGGATTGCCGTCTCCAGCGTCTTTTGAACCTGATGGTCGAAGGTGCGCACGGTGCCGGTCAGAAACGCCGCATCGGGGATGGTGTTGAAGGCTTCGCCGGCGCGCAGGCCGCCAACGGTGACGATTGCCGGAGAGTGCACATCGGTCAGGCGTCCGGGCAGGGCTTCTATCGCCAGCAGGATGCGCGCGGCGCTGGGAAGTGGATTGATCGCAAGATGCGGCATCGCCGCATGGCCGCCCCTTCCATGCACGACGATCTCGAAGCGATCGGCCGCCGCTGCCACCGTCTCATGGTGGACGGCGATCTCGCCCAGCGGCCGTTCGCAATTGTGCAGCGCGTAGACTTCATCGCAGGGGAAACGCTCGAAAAGGCCCTCATTCAGCATGGCGAGTGCCCCACCTCGGCCCTCCTCGGCCGGCTGGAAAATGAAATGCACGGTGCCGGCGAAGTCGGGCGAGCGGGCAAGCGCCGAGGCTGCGCCGAGCAGCATCGTCGTGTGACCGTCATGGCCGCAGCCATGCATCCTCCCGGGAATGCGGGACGCATGCGGCAGCGGCCGCGCCTCGGTCATCGGCAGGGCGTCCATGTCGGCTCGGATGCCAAGCCCGCGACCAGCGCCGAGCCTGCCCCTGAGCGTACCCACGACGCCTGTCCGACCGACGCCTTCGATCGTCTCGATGCCCCACGAGCGCAGTTTGTCCGCCACGAAACGCGCCGTCTCGAACTCTTCGAAGCCGAGTTCTGGATTGGCATGCAGATGCCGCCGCCAGGCCGTCATCTCTGTCTCCAACTGCTGCACCGATGGAACCAGTCTCATGCCGATGCCCTTGCGCGGAGAGTTTGCGAGCGGCTCTGAAGGATGGCGATGACACCAAGCAGGGTCGCCGAGAAGGCGATCAGCAGCACAGCGACGGCCGCGATAGCAGGGCTGATGGACTCGCGAACCCCGGAGAATATCATGCGAGGCAAGGTTCGCTCCGCGCCTGTCGAGAGGAAACTTGCGACGACGACTTCGTCGAAAGAGATGATGAAGGCGATGATGGCCCCTGTAATGACGCCCGGCGCTATCAGCGGCAGCACTACCTTGAAGAATGTGCGCATGGTGCCGGCGCCGAGCGATGCCGCCGCGCGAACCAATGTCCGGTCGAAGGTCGAAAGGCTGGCGACGACAGTCGTCAGCATCACAGGCACGGCCATCGCCGTATGCACCAGAATGATCGATAGCTTGTTGCCGACGAGTCCCAGTGTGGCGAAGAATGAAAAGGCCGCGACGCCGACGATGACAACCGGCGTCACCAAGGGCGCGGCGATGACCGCGTAGAGGATCCGTTTGCCGGCAAAATTGCCCCAGGCGAGTCCGATCGCCGCAGGTATGCCGAGCAGCAACGCCAGAACCGTGGTGGATATCCCGATGACGATCGAGTTCCACAGCGCGTTCGGCCAACGCTGGTCGACCCACAGTTCGGCATACCAGCGCAGCGACCAGCCCGGCGTCGGAAATGCCAGCGAATTGCTCGAGGTCAGCGACATAGGGATCACGATCAGCAGGGGTAGGATGATGAACGCCAGCAACGTCGCCGCATAGGCATACATCAGCCACTTCCGGAAGCGGTCGGCGCTCATGCGACATGCGCCTTGCGGCGGAAGAGGACGGACGCCGTCCAGAACAGCAACGCAAACAGGACGAGGATCATCAGCAGTTGCAGCGAAAGCGCTGCACCCATGCCCCAGTTCAGTGTGCTGTTCGTGTAGAAAGCTATGTAGCTGGAGATCATCTGGTCGGTCGGCCCGCCGACAAGCGTCGGGGTGATGTAATAGCCGAGAGCGAAGACAAAAACGATCGCCCCGCCAGACAGGATTCCTGGCAGGATCAACGGCAACTGCACGCGGCGCCATGCCGTGAGCCACGGCGCACCCAGCGAAAGTGCCGCGCGCATGTAGGTGGTCGGAACCCGCCGCATGACAGCGACGACGGAGAGCACCATCATGGGCAGCAGAACCTGAACCATCGCCAAATAGAGCGAAAAGCGTGTGTAAATGAGATTGAGCGGCTCGCTGACGATGCCGAGGCCAAGCAGCGTGGAATTCACGGGTCCGTTCTTCTGCAGCACGATAATCCAGATGACGGTGCGCACCAGCAGCGATGTCCAGAGCGGAAACAGGATCAGCGCGAACATGAGCTTCGACCAGGCCGGCGGCGCGCTGACAATTGCCTGCGCCAGCGGCACGGCGAGCACCGCGCAGATGACGGTCACCACGATGCTGATCCAGATCGTGCGCAGCAGCGCGTCGACGAAGATGGCGCGGTCGGCGGAAACGGCTTCGATCGAATTGTCCGCGCCTCGCTTCAGGTCCAGGCTCGCAAGCAGATAATAGTCCGTTCGCGCGCTTTGTTGACGCGCGATGACCTGCCAGAGATCGATGTCTTTCCAGCCGGCCTGTTTGGAGAGCACCTCGTCGCGCACGGGACGCATAGTCAGCTTGCCGTCGGCCGCATCCTTTGCCGTCTTGATGACGAGGAAACGGCTGCCGACGACGCGCTGGTTCACGAGTTGCGCCAGGACGCCTTCCTTCCCGGCGCGCCGCGCGTCGGCCAGGTCCTCGACGAGTGCTGCAAAGACGGGTTCGCCAGGCAGGCCGCTATCTGCTTTCCAGCCCGCCAGAGCGGCAATTGTACGCGGCAGGTTGTTCGAGAAATCCGAGTTGTCGACGGCCAGAGCGAGGAAGCGCGCCACCGGCCACAGAAACAGAATGACGACGAACAGGATAAGCGGGGCCGTCAACAGGGCGAGCATGCCGCCCCGTTGACGCCGCTTCATAGCCGGCTTTGCCCCGACCAACATGCCTAGGTTACTTCGCGAGCCAGGCCTTGAAGCGTTCTTCCAGTGCTTCCTTGTGCTCGGTCCAGAAGTCGTTGTCATAGGAGGCGCCGTACTGAAGGTGCTCCGGCGACGTCGGCAGGTTGGCCTTCCAATTCGCGGGAATGAGGTCGGCGGCTTCCTTGCGGCCGGTGCCATAGGCATAGAGTTTCGAGAAGCCGGCCTGGTTTTCAGGGATGGAGAACCACTTGAGGAGATCCAGCCCGGCCTGCTGGTGCGGCGCGCCCTTCACCACCGCCCAGTAGTCGGTGCCATAGAAGAAGCCAGCGTCCCATGCGATCGTATAGGGTTTCTTCTCGTTGATGGCTTCGTTGGTGATGCGCGCATTGAACCCGTCGCTGAGAGCCACTTCACCACTGTCGAGGTTCTGGATGCCCTGCGTCGTTGTGGACCACCAGACGACGTGCGCCTTGATCTTGTCGAGCATGGCGAAAGCCCGGTCGACGCCTTCCGGCGTGCCCAGCACCTTGTACATGTCCTCGCGCTTAACGCCGTCGGCCATCAGCGCGTTTTCCAGCGTGAACTGCGCCTGCTGGTAGAGGCCGCGCTTTCCCGGAAATTTCTCGACGTTCCAAAAATCCGCCCAGCTCTTCGGCGCGGCGTCGCCCTTGTAGACATCTGTGTTATAGGCAAGGACCGTGGCCCAGGTATCAGACGCGACGCCGCATTCGTGCAGGGTGCCCGGCAAATAATTGGCCGCGTCGCCTGTGATTTCTGGCGTCAGCGGAACGAACAGGCCTTCGGCGCAGCCGACTTCCATGGCGGGCGCTTCGACCGAGACGACGTCATAAGTGATGTTGCCCGCCTGCACCTGGGCACGCACCTTGGCGACCTCGCCGCCCCATTCTTCCATGACGATCGGAACGCCCGTCTTTTCGGTGTACTTGTCCCAGACCCCATCCTTGTAGGCCTTATCCCATGTACCACCCCAGCCGACCACTGTGACGGGTTCGGCCGCGGACACGGCAAAAGTCGAGGTCGCGAGGCAGATCGCGGCGGCAGATACGGTTTGCAGATAAGTCCTCATTGCAGTTCCCCTTTCTTTTTCGTTGTATATTTGATCAAATTTCAAGCGCAAAATTGGTTGATTAGCAACAGGAATTTGCGATACGGTGCAAAAAAGTGAAAAAGCCAAAGGGATTTGATCGAATGCTGCAAGGCACCAGAGACGTACGCGCCAATGTCAGTCTCGCTGCTGTTCTGGACGAGGCCCGACAGCGTTTCGCTGACGCCAACCCGAACAGCCTGGCGCGGCAGAACGAGGCCGCGGCATCGTTGCCGGGCGGCAATACGAGGGCTGTTCTATGGTATCCGCCATTCCCCGTATCGTTTGTTTCCGGCGAAGGCTGCAGGGTGACCGATCTGGACGGGCACATCTATGTCGACCTGGTCTCGGAATACAGTGCCGGTTTTTACGGTCATTCCGACAAGGCGATTTCGGCGGCCCTGGTGAACGTCATAGAGGGCGGCATCATGCTGGGTGCGCCCAACCGCTACGAAGCGCGCCTGGCTGCCGCGGTGGTTGACCGCTTTCCGGCCATCGAGCGCGTTCGCTTTTGCAATTCCGGCACTGAAGCCAACATCATGGCTATTTCGGCGGCTCGCGCCATCACGCAGCGCTCGAAGATACTCGCATTCCGCGAGGGCTACCACGGTGGTGTACTCACCTTTGCGCATGGCGGCTCGCCACTCAATCTACCGTTCCCCTTTGTCTTCGCCGACTACAACGATAGTGCAGGCGCCGTGGCGCTCATAAAGGAACAGGGCGACGAGCTTGCCGCGGTGATCGTCGAGCCGATGATGGGCGGCGGCGGCTGCATCCCGGCGACGCGTGAATTCCTGGAAGCGCTGCGCGCGGCGACGAAGGAGACCGGCGCGCTGCTGATTTTCGACGAGGTCATGACTTCGCGCCTCGACTACCGCGCGCTCCATGGGGCGCATGGGATTTTTCCCGATTTCGTGACGCTCGGCAAGTATATCGGCGGCGGCGCTAGTTTTGGCGCATTCGGTGGACGCGCCGACCTCGTCGATCGCTTCGATCCGGCTTTGCCCGGTGCGTTCTCGCATGGTGGGACGTTCAACAACAATATTCTCAGCATGGCTGCTGGCTTCACCGGTCTGACCCAGGTGCTGACGCAAGAGGCGAGCCGCGCGGTCAATGCGCGCGGCGACCGCCTGCGCGAAGCGATGAACGTCTCCCTTGAAAGGCATGACGTCGAGGGCATCGTCATAGGGCGAGGGTCGTTGATGAACCTGCATTTCGTCAGGGGGCCGGTGGACACGCCGGCGCGGCTCGACGACGCCGATCCATCGGTGATTGCGCTTTGGCATATCGAAATGCTGTTGCGAGGGTACTACGTGACGCCGCGCGGCATGCTGGCGTTGTCACTGCCATTTGGCGACGCCGAACTCGACGGCTTCGCCGGCGCATTCGACGATTTCCTGTCGAGCAACCTCAAAATACTGCCGCGCCGGACAAACTGATGCTTGATCGCAAGGATGCCAGTGCCGGCTCAGCCGCGCAAAAGACAGCTCATGTTCGTGTCCATACGGGCTTGAAGGAAGCACTGATGAACGGTGACTTCCTGCCCGGCCAAAGACTGGTCGTGCGACAGCTTGCCGAACAGTACCGGACCAGCGCCATGCCGGTGCGCGAGGCCTTGCGGCAACTCGTCAGCGACGAGGCGATGTTCGACCACCCAAATCGGGGCGTCATCGTCCCCGAGGCCACGGTGGCGCGTATTTCGGATCTGGTGCGTGTGCGCTGCAGCGTCGAAGGAACGGCGGCCGAGTGGGCCGCGACGACCATCACGCCCGAAGAACTCGATGAATTGGCGAAGCTGAACGGGCTGATGCGCGAATGCGTCGAGAGCAATGTCATGGCTAGCTATCTCGGCTTGAACAGGCGCTTCCATTTCACGATGTACCATGCCGCGCGGTCACCTCTCATCCAGCAAATCATCGAGAAATTGTGGCTGCAAGCAGGACCGTTCTTGAACATCGTCCGCTCGGACGTGACCTACGGCCTGGGCCTGGACCATCATGACGAAATGCTCGCGGCGCTGCGTCGCGCCGATGGCGCCGCTGCGCGCAAGGCGCTGGTGGCCGACCTGCGCGAGGCCGCCGACATCATTCTTCGCGCCGCGGCGGCGGCTGAGGCTCAGCCTGCGCGCAAACGCCCGGCTTCGGCACGCCGTGATCCCAAGGCGCAGGCGCGGTGATGGGCGGATCCCCGCGTGGCCCGGTTCATGTCGAGTTTCGTGGCGTCAGCAAGCGCTACGGGCAGACGGTCCAGGCGGTGCGTCAGCTCGACCTGGAAATCATGCGCGGCGAATTCCTGACGCTGCTGGGGCCTTCCGGGTCTGGCAAGACGACTGCGTTGATGATGCTTGCGGGATTCGAAGATACGACCGAGGGCGAAATCCTCATTGACGGTCAGCGCATCGACAACGTTCCCGCCAATCGTCGCGGCATCGGCATGGTGTTCCAGAACTACGCGCTTTTCCCGCACATGACGGTCGCCGAAAACCTGGCTTTCCCGCTCGAGGTCCGCAAACTTGGCCGCGACGAGGTGACGCGACGTGTCAGGAACGTTCTCGACATGGTCCAGTTGCCCGAATTCGGCAACCGTCGTCCGGCGCAGCTTTCGGGTGGGCAGCAACAACGCGTCGCGGTTGCCCGCGCCCTGATCTTCGAACCAAATCTTGTCCTGATGGACGAACCGCTCGGCGCCCTCGACAAGCAATTGCGCGAGCAGATGCAGTTCGAAATCAAGGATATCCATGCCCGGCTTGGCGTCACGTTCGTTTATGTGACACACGACCAGACCGAGGCGCTGACCATGTCGGACCGGGTCGCGGTGTTCAGCGCCGGCCGCATCGAGCAGCTTTCGACACCACGCGAACTGTATGAGCGTCCGACGGGCAGCTTTGTGGCGAGCTTCATCGGCGAGAACAACCGCATGTCCGGCACCGTGCTTGCCGACGGTGAAAACGGTGGCGTGGCCGTCCATCTCGACGATGGCGATCTGGTGTTGAACGCCATTTCCCCTGGCGCGACGCCCCCTGCGGGCGCCAGGGTGACGCTGTCGATCAGGCCCGAGCGCATGTCCTTATTGCACGATGGCTCCACCGCCCTCAACGTGATTGCGGCAACCGTCGTTCAGTCCGTTTATGTCGGGGATCACATCCGGCTCGTCGCTGTGACGGCGGGCGGCCTGAAATTCATTGTCAAGCTTGCGGCATCGTCGTCTCGGTCCGAACTCAATGCGGGCGAGGCGGTTCGATTGGGCTGTGGTCGTGAGGATTGCCTCGCGCTCGATAGATAACAACAAAAGGCAGACAAGGGAGAGTTCAACCATGAAGAAATCGCCGAAAGTCGTCATCACCTGTGCGGTCACCGGCTCGATCCACACGCCGACGATGAGCCCGTATCTGCCGATAACGCCGTCCGAGATCGTCGACGCCGCCGTCGGAGCAGCCGAAGCCGGAGCGTCGGTGATCCATCTGCATGCCCGCGATCCGGAGACCGGCAAGCCTACCCCTGATCCAAAGTTGTTTATGGATTTCCTGCCGCGCATCAAGCAGCAGACCAACGCCGTGATGAACATTTCCACCGGCGGCGGGCTGAAGATGACCCTCGAAGAGCGCCTTGAAGCCGCGCACGCTTCGAAGCCGGAACTCTGCTCGCTCAATATGGGATCTATGAATTTCGCCCTGCACCACATCGCGCCGAAATACACCGACTGGAAGTACGACTGGGAGAAGGGCTACCTGGAAGACACAAAGAAGGGCATCGTCTCCAACACGTTCGAGCAGATCGAGCGTATCATCGTCGAAGTCGGCCAGGCTTATGGCACGAAATTCGAGTTCGAGTGCTACGATGTCAGTCACCTCTACACGCTTGCGCACTTTCTAGACCGCAAGCTGCTGAAGCCGCCGCTTTTCGTCCAGACGATCTTCGGGCTGCTGGGCGGAATCGGCGCCGACCCAGAAGACATGATGCACATGCGCAGGACGGCTGATCGGCTGTTCGGAGACGACTATCTCTGGTCGATCCTTGCCGCGGGCAAGCACCAGATAAATCTCTGCACGATGGGCGCGATCATGGGCGGCAATGTACGGGTCGGTTTGGAAGACAGCCTCTATGTCGGCAAGGGCACGCTCGCTAAGAGCAATGCCGAACAGGTTGCCAAGATAAAGCGCATTCTCAACGAGTTGTCGCTCGAAATCGCGACGCCCGACGAAGCCCGTCAACTGCTGGATCTCAAGGGCGCAAACGAGGTCGGGTTTTGACGCCCGGCATCGAAACCTATGTCGGCGTCGTGCATCCTTGGATGTGCGACGCGATGGGCCATCTCAACGTTCGTCATTATGTGGCCATGTTTGATGACGCCAGTTTCCAGTTGCTGGGCAGGATTGCCGATCCTCGTTTGACGCCGACCCTCGGCTGGGCGGATGTGAGGATGGAGATCGACTACGTGCATGAAACCGCGGTGGGAACTCTGGTCACCGTTCGCAGCGTTATAGAAAAGCTTGGGAAATCGTCGCTGGCTTATCTACATGAAATGCGCGGTACGCTGGACGGAGTCCTGCATGCGCGCATGCGCACCGTAACGGTGCGCTTCGATCTTCAAGCGCGGAGCAAGATCGAGATCGAAGGCGAAGCCCGGCAGGCGAGCGCGAAACTCCCGAGGGGTGAAGCCGATACGCGTGGGTGACGGCGAGAATGTCTGGTGACGCCATCGTTAGCCACATTGGCGTCACTGAGCGAGATGATGTAGGTCGCTGAAGGCTTCTACTCGCCCTAGGAAGGTCAGATATAGCCGCTATCGCACAGGACACCGCATTGGGCAGCCCGCCACAATCGGCCATTGCGTACGATAGTGGGGTTTGAAGTGGTAGCGGGAGAGGGACTTGAACCCCCGACCCCAGGATTATGATTCCCGTGCTCTAACCAACTGAGCTACCCCGCCAAGGCGGCGAAAGGCCCGAAATCCGCCTCAAATCGAAAGGCATGTCGGGGGCGTTCGCCAAGGTCGCGCGGATATAAGGTTGGGAGGGTGAGCCTGTCAAGCTTCGAAGCAACCGGCTTGGCGGCTTATCGTCATTATCGAAAAGCTTTGCCGTGCGGACATTTGGTTGCCGCCGCCGGGGTTGAGTTCGAAGGGGCACGTCGCTATGTCTCGGCCAAGAGTTTTTAGAGTTTGAAACAGATGAAGCCGCGCATAGCAGTCCTCGGTTGCGGATACTGGGGCAGCAACCACATCCGCACTCTAAAGGCGCTCGGCGCGCTGCACGCGGTCTCCGATACCAACCGGGCTCGGGCAGAAGGCTTCGCCAGCGAGCAGGACTGCCTGGCGATCGAGCCGGACCAGCTGTTCGTGCGTGACGATATCGACGCCATCGTCATGGCGCTGCCGCCGCAATTCCATGCCGACCTTGCGGTACGCGCCGTCGAGAACGGCAAGGACGTGCTGGTGGAAAAGCCGATCGCGCTGACGGTTGCCGACGCCGAGCGTGCGGTGCAGGCGGCCAAGGACAATGGCCGCGTCTTCATGGTCGGCCATGTCCTGCGGTTCCACCCCGCTTTCGAGACGCTGAAAGGGCTGATCGACAAGGGCGAACTCGGCGAAGTGCGCTACATCCACTCGCACCGCCTCGGCCTCGGCAAGTTCCACACCGAGAACGATGCGCTGTGGGACCTGGCGCCGCACGATTTGTCGATGATCCTGGCGATCACCGGCACCGAGCCGATCGAGGTGCGCGGCGAGGGCGCCGCTCTGCTCGACAGTCTCAGCGATTTCGCCCATCTGCACATGCGCTTTCCCAACGGCCTGCGCAGCCATCTCTTCACCTCGCGGCTCAACCCCTATCGCGAGCGGCGGCTCACCGTGGTCGGCACCAAGGCGATGGCGGTGTTCGACGACGTCGAGCCATGGGAACGCAAGCTAGCCGTCTACCGCCACGCGGTGTGGCAGGACAGCGGCCAATGGGCCTTCACCACCAATGAGCCGTCCTATGTCGCGGTTGCCCAGGGCATGCCGCTGACACGCGAGCTGGAGCATTTCATCCAGTGCATCGAGACGCGTGCCGAACCGCGTACCAGCGGCGAGGAAGCGATCAGGGTGCTGCGCATCCTGACCGCCGGCACGGTCACCCACACCAAGTCGAATTCCTGAAGCGCGGATTATTCGGCGGGAACCTTATTCGGCAGGTATCTTATTCGGCAGGTATCTGGGCCGGCCTGGCGGCAAGCCGGGTCAGCATCGCCTCGGCCTCGGCGCCACGCTCCGAACGCTCGATGAAGCCGCCGCCGAACACGCGAGCTTCGTTGCCGTCGTCGGAGTAGAGCACGCAGGCCTGGCCCGGCGCGATGCCGGACTCGCCGTCGATCAGTTCCACCCATGTGGCACCGGCACGATGATGCAGCACGGCCGGGCGCGGCGGCCGCGTCGAGCGGACCTTGGCGAACAGCTCCAGGCCGCCAGCAGGGACGTCTGTGAGCGGTCCGTCGCCCAGCCAGTTCATATTGCGCAGATAGATCTTGTGCGTCTCCAGCGCCTCGCGCGGGCCGACCACGACGCGAGCGCGGTCGGCATCGAGGTGGACGACGTAAAGCGGCTCGCCGGAAGCGATGCCGATGCCACGGCGCTGGCCGATCGTGTAGCGCAGGATGCCCTCATGGCGGCCGAGCACGCGGCCGTCGATGTGGACGATGTCGCCCGGATTGGCGGCGGTTGGCTTCAGCTTGGCGATGATGTCGGAATACTTGCCCTGCGGCACGAAGCAGATGTCCTGACTGTCCTGCTTGGCGGCAACCGCCAGCCCCATCTCCTCGGCAATGGCGCGAACCTGAGGCTTCGGCAGGCCGCCAAGGGGAAAGCGCAGATAATCGATCTGTGCCTGCGTGGTGGCGAACAGGAAATAACTCTGGTCACGGTCGGCGTCGACCGGCCTGTAGAGCGCGCGGTGGGCGCCGTTGGCGCCGGAACGGATGTAGTGGCCGGTGGCCAGCGCGTCGGCGCCGAGCTCCTTGGCGGTGGCCAGGAGGTCGGCGAACTTCACCGTCTGATTGCAGGAAACGCACGGGATCGGCGTCTCGCCGGCGACGTAGCTCTCGGCGAAGGGATCGATGACCGCCTTGCGGAAGCGTTCCTCGTAGTCGAGCACATAATGGGGGATGCCGAGCGTCTCGGAGACACGGCGGGCATCGTCGATGTCCTGCCCGGCGCAGCATGAGCCGGCCCGGTGCGTCGCCGCGCCGTGGTCGTAGAGCTGCAAGGTGACGCCGACGACGTCGTAGCCCTCACGTTTCAGCAGGCCGGCGACGACAGAGGAATCGACACCGCCCGACATGGCGACGACGATGCGGGTGTTTTCGGGACGTCCGGGAAGATCGAGACTGTTCATGATGCTTTCGTTCTGCACGGCGCCTCAATGCCAATGTCGAGAATATAGGTCAAGCTTTACCGGCGCGCCAGCGTGCAGGGCGATTCACCGGTTGCGTCCGATCTCCGCCAGGGGATGCATTTTCCCCGGCAAATCAGGGTTTGCGGGCAGATGTTTCAAATGCCGGCGAAAAGACTAACGCGGCGTTCATGATCCTTACCTAGTCATTAGGGTCTGCTTAGGCAATTTTTAAAGCTGTGGCGGTAACGTGGCGGGGATTGGGTCTTTGAGTTTTTTGTAGAGAGTACGATGACCGATCTGGTTAGACCGAGAGTCAAATATGTTATCGGGCCTGACGGCAGCCCTCTTACGATTGCCGATCTGCCGCCGACCAATACACGTCGCTGGGTTATCCGGCGTAAGGCGGAAGTGGTTGCGGCCGTGCGCGGCGGGCTTTTGAGCCTGGACGAGGCATGCCAACGCTACAAGCTTACCACCGAGGAATTCCTGTCCTGGCAGGCGTCGATCGACGAATATGGCCTTGCCGGGCTGCGCACGACACGCATCCAGCAATACCGGCACTGACCATCGCGAATTTAGACGAAGGGCGCGGCTAACCCCGCGCCCTTCTGTTTTTCACCGCTCCCGCTCAGAGCGACAGCACAACCTTGCCGATCGGCTTGGTGGCGAGGAAGGCGTGAGCGGCCCCCGCCTGGTCCAGCGGGAAGCTCTTCGCCACATGGACGGCAAGCTTGTTGGCATCGATCAACCGAGCCAGTTCCAGCAGGCCCTCACTGTCGGGCACGACGGACATACGCTCGACCCGAATGTCTCGCGCGCCGGCCTGGGCCCTTGTGTTGTCGCTGACATCGAGCAATGACACCAGCACGCCGCCACGCTTGAGCACCTTCAGCGAGCGTTGGGCGTGGTCGCCGCCCATTGGATCCAGCACCAGATCGATGTCGCGGACCTGATCGGTGAAATCGCCCTTGGTGTAGTCGATGACTTCGTCGGCGCCCAGTTTGCGGACGAAATCGAGCTTGCCCGGGCTGGCCGTGGCGACGACGTAGGCGCTGCGCGCCTTGGCGATCTGCACCGCCAGATGACCGACGCCGCCGGCTCCCGCATGCACCAATACGCGCCGATCCGATTTCAGTCTGCCGTGACGAACAAGCCCTTGCCAGGCGGTGAGGCCGGCCAGCGGCAAGGCGCCCGTCTGGAGGTGGTCCGCGCCCTTCGGCTTCAGTGCGATTTGATCGGCAGGCACGGCAGCCAGCTCGGCATAGGCCGCCGCCTGCTTGGGGAAGCGCGGCATGCCGAACACCTCGTCGCCGATCTTGAAGCCGGTGACGCCGGGGCCGAGTGCTTCGACAGTTCCCGAGATGTCCCAACCCAGGATGAAGGGCGGCTCGCCGAGCAAGGGGTAGTAGCCGGCACGGACGGCGCCGTCGACCGGATTGATGCCTGCGGCCTTGACGCGAACCAGCACTTCGCCGGCCTCTGGCGTGGGATCCGGCTGATCGGCGATGACAAGGACGTCGGGTCCGCCGACGGATTTCTGGATAACGGCACGCATTGAGATGTCTCCTGCTCGGTTGATGCCACTATCATTTGGATAGTAATAGTCTCTTGTCCAGTATGTACCTTTCTGATATATACGCACCCATGGATAGTGAAGATGATTGCGGTTTCGGCTATGATGCGTTCCGGCGGACGTGTCCTTCGCACACCGTGCTGGAGATGCTGGCCAGCAAATGGGTCTATCTGGTGGTTTGCGCGCTGCGCAAAGGCCGGCTGCGCAATGGCGAGCTCGCCCGCAAGCTCGAAGGCATCACGCCGAAGATGCTGACGCAGACGCTGCGGGTGCTCGAGCGCGACGGCCTGGTGCGGCGCGAGATTTTCCCGGTCATTCCGCCGCGCGTCGAATATGAATTGACCGAGCTCGGCCAGAACCTGGCGGGGCTGCTTACCCAGATCAGGTCATGGGCGGAGCAGCATGCGCCGGATATCAAGGATGCCCGTGCAAGGGCAATTGCCGAGAGTGAAGGGGATTGGGCCGCGTAGGGCGGATTCATTTTTCCCGCCGGAGCCGCAAGCCGCGACAATGCGCCAGCCTGATGGCGGGCGTTGGCGCGGCAAACCGCCAAGTCTTAGCCGATCATGGCGCTGCGGCCACCGACTTCCGCTTCGCGGATCTTCGTGTCGCGCGATTCCAGCATTTCCGCCTTGGAAAGCTCCGCTTCAGCTTCGCCGAGTAATGATTCGGCGGCGCTTCGCTGCTGGGCGAGGTCGCTTTGGGAATTCCTGAGGTTGTCGCGGCGCAGGCGAGCCGCCTTGGCGAAGGTCGGATAGGCGAAATGGTTGATGTCGGTGATGCCGGCCTTCTTTTCCTCGGCGGTGATCTGAAGCTCCAGTTCGACGGCCATGCGTTCGAACTCGGCGATCATCATGTCGAGCTGCAGCAGCTGCCGCCGCTTCTCATTCACCTGAAACTGTTTCAGCCGAACGAGGTTTTCACGTGACTTCATGATTCGGTACTCCCGGAAACGCACACCCGCATCTATCGTCCAAACCACCTGGAAACGCCCAGGCCGCACCCGTGTCCACCGCCTTTCCCCTAACTATGGGAAACAAAACCCTAAAGTTTTTTGCCGGCGGTAACCATTCGTTTACGGGCATTGTTAATCATACGGGTCAGGACTTAAGGCCGGGTAAAAATTCCGGCCACCGATGCGGAAGCGACGTCGATGAGTCCCTGGAGTCGCTTAGTCCAGGTTGTTAATGTGTTGCATTAGGAATTTGGTTCTGAGATTCGTTATTAGATTCAAGAGGGTGTAGAAAGAGGTTAAAAAATCTGGTACCGTCATGGACGGGAAATTAGGATTTGTTAACCATTCAATGGCAGCCTCTGCACAAGGCAACCACTGCTCCGGGTCCGGACGGGTCGTGAAATGGTCCGGCAGCAGAAAAGGGGAATGAAATGCGTGTTCTGCTGATAGAAGATGACAGTGCAACCGCACAAAGCATCGAACTGATGCTGAAATCGGAAAGTTTCAACGTCTACACGACCGATCTCGGTGAAGAGGGCGTCGATCTAGGCAAGCTCTACGACTACGATATCATTCTTCTCGATCTCAACCTGCCTGACATGTCGGGCTACGAGGTCTTGAGAACGCTTCGCCTTTCCAAGGTCAAGACACCTATTCTCATCCTCTCCGGCATGGCCGGCATCGAGGACAAGGTGCGCGGCCTCGGCTTCGGCGCGGACGACTACATGACCAAGCCGTTCCACAAGGATGAGCTGGTTGCCCGCATTCATGCCATCGTGCGGCGCTCCAAGGGCCACGCCCAGTCGGTCATCACCACCGGCGACCTGGTGGTCAACCTCGATGCCAAGACCGTCGAAGTCGGCGGCCAGCGCGTGCACCTGACCGGCAAGGAATACCAGATGCTGGAGTTGCTTTCGCTGCGCAAAGGCACCACGCTGACCAAGGAAATGTTCCTCAACCACCTCTATGGCGGCATGGACGAGCCTGAGTTGAAGATCATCGACGTCTTCATCTGCAAGCTGCGCAAAAAGCTCGATGCGGCATCGGGCGGTCAGAACTACATTGAAACGGTCTGGGGGCGCGGCTATGTGCTGCGCGAACCGGAAGACATTCGCGTCAGCGCCTGAGCGACGAATCGTTCGAATCTTTTCAAAAAAACCCGGCTTCGGCCGGGTTTTTGCATGACGGGCTGGTAACGGTCTGTTTTTGGGCTTCCGAGCAGGAAACCGTCACGCACTTTTTCTGGAATTGCTCAAGGGTGTCGAATCAGGTGCGCTCTTCAAGGTGCGAAAGCGCTCGAGCAGTTGCGGGCGGTTGAACGGCTTCAAGAGATAGCCCTGGGCGCCGGCGCGCTTGGCCCGCATGATCGAAGCAATATCGAGCTCGACCAGGGAAATCAGGATCTGCGGCCTTATCGGGCTCTCCATGGCGCGGACGCGACGGATGAGATCGACCGCCGGTACGTCGGGCAAGGCGCCATCGACGACGATGATGTCGGGCATGTCGGCGGCGCACATCTCCAGCGCGTCAAGTCCGCTGGCGGCCTCGATGACAATCATTTCGGAGCCGCCCAGGATGCGTTTTGCAACCTTCCTGATGACGCTTGAATCGTCGACGAACATGCAGCGTTTCATTTCCGGGTCCTCTTTGTCTTCTGGCAGTCCGGTAGCGTCGGGGGCATCCAGGGCGGACCATAGGCCAATCTGGTAAAGAAGCCGAAAAGGCGTTAGGTAAAATTTTTACAAAGATAGGCAGGTGCCTGCTTTTATTCGCGAATGCTTTGGCACTGCCTGGACGACCAGATGCATCTCAAGTCGATGAGCTGGAATTACAGATTTCAATGTAGAAATACTTCGCTTTATCGGCTGCGCAATCAGGCCGCAGAAAGGACGATTTCTTCCGGCGTCGCGTGGATCGATATCGTCATGCCGGCTTCGCGCGCCAGAAGCAGCGTGTAGTAGGGCTGCACGGAATGCGCGTCGATCGGTTCCTCCGGCTTGTGGCCGGAATGCAGTTCGAGGAACTTCGGCGGCACACGCAGCATCGGGCCGGCCGACGCAAGCGCGAAACGCGGTTCGGTCTCAAGATTTTCCAGCGTCACGGAAAGCTTGCCGCCGCGCGGAATGGCGGCATTGGCGACGAGGATCAGGTTGAGCAGCAGCTTGACCTTGTTCTTGGGCAGCAACGCGCGGGGCCCGTTCCAGGTCAGTTCCGGCTTTTCGTTCTTGAGGAAGGCGATGGCGACCGCTTCGGCATCGCCGGTATCGATCAACATGCCGGCCGAGCCGGCGGCACCGAAGGCGATGCGGGCGAACTGCAGGCGGGCCGAAGCGTTGCGGGCGCTCTGGCGGATCAGCTTCATCGCGTCCTCGTCGGCGCCGCCTTCATCAAGCAATTCGAGCCCGTTGTTGATCGCGCCGACCGGCGAGATGATGTCGTGGCAGACCCGACTGCACAAAAGCGCTGCCAGATCGGGTGCGGAAAGGGTGAACAGATCGGCCATCGGCGAAAAATCCCTGCAAAATCTCACAACTCATGGCCGGGCGATCGATCGTCGCCTGCCACACGAATCACGCACTCTCTCCTCGGGCTTTCTGAATACACAGCGCCCGTGCGTGCAGCAACAAATCCAAATTGTGGTTGTGGCAAATGGCGTGTTCACGCAGGCTGCCGGCCCCACTTGAGCGACCCCAAACAGCCTTCGAACCGCCATGTTCATGTGTGAGCTTAATGGTTGAAAAAGGATTACGGCATAGTTTGCCCCTAACAGTTACCCTTAACGGCCGGCTAAAAGAGCCGTACGGGGTGCGAGGCGTCGGCGAAGGTGCTCCCTGACGGAGATTGGAAGCATGTTTTCCCGATACTACGACCGGAGCTTTCTCCGTGTCTTCTCAATGGCGGTCACGCTCCTGGGCGTTCTCGTCTTCTCGACTTCAGCCCTGCGGGCCCAGGAATACACCGCTCAGGAGATTGTCGATTCCGGTCACAAATTTTTTGGCGCGACATCGGGCGGGCTCGCCACGGTGATCGAGAAGATTTTTGCCTCCTACGGCCTGCCCAACGGCTATCTGCTGGGCGAAGAAGGCTCGGGTGCGCTGATCGGTGGCCTGACCTATGGCGAAGGCACGCTCTACACCAAGAATGCCGGCGACCACAAAGTGTTCTGGCAAGGCCCGTCACTCGGCTGGGATTTCGGCGGCGAGGGGTCGCGGGTGATGATGCTGGTCTACAATCTCGACGATGTGGGCAGCCTCTACAACCGCTATGGCGGCGTCGCCGGTTCGGCCTATGTGGTGGCTGGCGTCGGCTTCAACGTGCTGAAGAACAACAATGTGATTTTGGTGCCGATCCGCACCGGTGTCGGTGCCCGGCTTGGCGTCAATCTCGGCTATCTGAAGCTTACCGAGCGCGCCACCTGGAATCCGTTCTAAGCTGAAGTCCTTGGCTGTCGTTGCCCAAAACCGGGACCGCTTTTGGGTCGACATGCATTAAACTCGTGGCGTTGCGGCAAACCCTTGCCGCAACGCTGGATTTCCGCCATGTCAACGTGGCACAGTCAAGCGCTCTATGCGCTTTTGGTTTATCTTGTTTGATGCTTACCGGCCACAACGGGTAGTCACTTGGTCCAGTCGGTCCTGTTCTTCGTCCTCGGCTTTCTCTGCGCTGGCTTTCTGGCGCTCATGGTGGCTCCGGCCATATGGCGTCGTGCGGTCGCGCTTACACGCAGACGCGTCGAATCCTCGATCCCTCTGACGCAAACCGAGATCCAGGCGGACAAGGATCGCATCCGCGCCGAATACGCTATGACGACGCGCCGCCTGGAAATCAGCGTCAAGGCGTTGCGAGAGAAGGCGGCCGAACAACTCGTCGAGATCAATCGCGGTCGCGAGGCCATGAAGGGCCTGGCGGTCGAGCGGACGGACAAGAACCAGGCGCTGACCGAGCTGGGCGCGAAGAACGAAGCGCTGCGTCAACGAGAGGGCGAGTTGCAGCAGCTTTCGGAGCGGTTGAAGGAAACCGAGCGCAAGCTGGAAAAGCGCGCAGTTGAGCTGGAAAAGCTGGAGCGCATGTATGACGATGCCAGTTTTTCCTCGAGCAGCCGGCAGATCGAGCTCGTGGCGCGAGAGTCCGAAATGCAGAAACTCGCCAGTGACATTGCGATGCTGCGCGGCCAGCGCAAGGAAGCCGACAGGCGCGGCCAGGAAATCGCGGCCGAAAGCAAGGCCGCGCGGGACGCTCTGAAAGCCGAGAAGAAAAGGACCGCCGAGCTCGACAAGAAGGTCGAGCGGCTGCTGGCCACACTTGCCGATCGCGAAGACAAACTCGACCGCCGCGAAAAGGAACTGGCACGCATGCGCGAAAGATCGAAATCCGAAGACAGCGCGCCAGCCTTGCGGCTGGTCGGCAAGGGCGGCGATGTCGCCAGGAGTGATGATTTGGACAAGGCAATCGCCAAGCTCGACAGTGACCGTGAGCAGCTCGAGGCGAGGCTGACGGCGCTGGCGCGCGAGAACAAGCGGCTGAAGGCCGACCTCACCGCACTGGCCGCGTCCAAGGCCACGGACAGCAGCTCTGCCTTGCGCGAGCAGATGAACGCGCTGGCGGCGGAGGTCGTCCATCTGACGGCGAAGCTCGAGGGGCCTGGTTCGCCGGTCGCCAAGGCATTGGCGGTACCGTCGGACGCCCGCTCCGGCAACGGTGACCGCAGTCTTGCCGACCGCGTGCGCGCGCTGCAGAAGGCTGACGCCACAAGCTGAATCAGGCTTCTTTAGAGTATTTCACCGTTTCACGGAAACGGCGAAATGCCCTAACTCTTTGCTTTGACGCAATTCTGGACGGAAAACCGCTTCACACTTTTCCTAGAATTGCTCTAGCCGAAAAATGATGCAGCGCGATGGCTGAAGCCGCGGCGACATTCAGGCTGTCAAAGCCTTCCGCCATGGTGATCCGCACGTTGCGCAGGCTTGTGAGCAGGTTGTCCGGCAAGCCTTCGCCCTCGGTGCCGAGATAGAGCGCCAGGCGCTCGCTACGCTGCGCATCGCGGATGTCGGTCCTCCCGCGGGGCGACAGCGCGAATTGTTCGAAGCCACGCCGGGCGAGCATCGTTGTGAAGCGGGCGGTGTCGGAGAACGATGCGAAGGGGATCTTGAGGGCGGCGCCGACCGAAACGCGGATCGCCTTGCGATAGAGCGGATCGCAGCATGTCGCATCCAGCAGAACCGCGTCGGCGCCAAAGGCGGCGGCATTGCGGAAGATCGAGCCCATATTGTCATGGTTGGCGATGCCGACGAGCACTACGACGAGCGCCCGAGGCGGCAAGCCATCGAGCAGGTCTTCGGCCGGCTGCGGCTCTCCCTTGCGGCCAATGGCCAGGATGCCGCGATGCATATGAAATCCGGCGATAGCGTCCATCACCGCGCTGGTGGCGACATAGACCGGGAGGTCGGCGGGCGCCTTGCTCAGGATGTTGTCGAGACCTGCCAGCCGGTTTTCCAGGACCAGGATCGATTCGGCGGCAAAGCGCCCGGTCGAGAGCAGCAGGTCGAGCACCACCTTGCCTTCGGCGACGAAGCGGCCTTGCCGGCCGGCGAGGTCACGCTCGCGAATGTCGAGATAGGCAGCGACGCGCGGATCTTGCGGGTCGTCGATGCGAATGGGATCCATGCATTCCTCGCGACCGTCGCATCGGCCCGAAAATCCGGACCGCTTCCCGGCGCTCATCTTGTTTGGAAAGCACGATGCGACAATTCGGGACGATCAGCTACCTCTGTGCGCCCCGGATGGCGCATGTCGCTCTGAAATCACCGGCGAGATCGGCGCTATGTGGTCAGGTTCCAGCACGGCGCAAACGGTGCGCCATCTGGGAGAGGTCATCCTTGCCGCTGCCGAAAATGCCGTCCAGCATGACAAGCAGTTCTCGCACGGCGTCGGATTTGCAGGAGTAGTAGATCATCTGCCGGTCGCGGCGGGTCTCGACCAGGTCGAGCGCCCGCAACTTGGCGAGGTGCTGGGACAGGGCGGATTGGCTGAGCATCACCTTCTCAGCAATGGCTCCAACCGACATTTCACCTTCGGCGAGATAGCTCATGATCAACAGTCGCTTCTCATTGCCCATCAGCATGAGAAACTCTGCCGCCGATTCGGCGTTCACGATTAGCTTTGTCGAGACCATCGATCCCCCATGCTTCCTGTTCATCCCGACGCCATGGGGGCAATGGCGTCTGATTCCATAAATTCACTTGTCGATCGGCGCTGGCGATTCAGCGTCACCAAAAGGTAGAGCATTTCACTTAAATCTCAAGTGTTGCTTTTGATCCAGCATAATTAAGTCTCAGTCCCGGCGTCGGCCATGGCTCGGCCGGCCTTGGCCATATCGACCAGAACGTGCCGCAATTCACCTGCCGCCGCCAAAGGGTGTGGGTAAAAGACCCGGCAAACATCGTCGCCCGACACCAGGTCCATGCCATCGGCATCGAATCCGGCAACACGCCAGCCGTTTCCGGATACTTTCGCGAAATGCTGTGCGTAAACGGCGATTGCGTCGAGATGGTCGGCGTTCATGTGGTCGATGGCGGATTGTTCGCGCGCCGCGAGTTCCTCGACGACCGGTCCGCTGGCGAGCAAATCCGATCGATCGAGCTGATAGGCCTTGCCGAAGCCGCCGTTGAGGCTGGCGCGTTGCGGATCGAGGCGAAAGATCGAAAAGTCGCCGAGACCGGCGTAAAGATTCGCCCTGGGATTGTGATTGAGATAACGGCGCTCGGTGCGGGCGTGTTCGGCTGATCCGCGCTCAAGCCGTGCCGCCTGGCAGATCAATGTCAGGCGCGGGTGCGCCAGCGGGTCGCCCTTGCCTGGTTCGCCGAGCAACAGGGAACAGCGCGGATCGGCAAGCAGCGCGCCGGTGTGCGCCGAAAGCATCGAAACCAGGATCAGCGGCGCGCCGTCGATGTCGGTGGCCACGCCGACCCTGCTGGCCAGCGGCGAGCCGGTTTGCGGTTCGATCACCGCCAGGGCGCCAAAGCGGGCGCTGCGCAGAAGCGTCTTCGCCAGCCGGATCGCTTCGGCGTCCGTCTCGCGGATCACGTCCTTTTTCGGCTCGTCCAAGGCAGCACCACAGTAAGGTGATCTTTCTTCTCTAGTTATCGGTCAGCAAGCCGGATTTGACAAGGTCGTCGATCTCGGCTTTCGCAAAGCCGAAACGCGCCAGCATTGCCGACGGCGACAAATCCTCATTGCCTGGCATAGTGGCCAATGTCGGTTGCGAGCTCGAGAAACGCGGCGCGGGGGCCGGGCGCTCAAATGCACCTGTCGTCACAGAGGCGTTGCGTGCCCGATTGTGCGGGTGGTGCTTCGCCTCTTGCAGCGACAGGACGGGTGCAACGCAGGCATCGGTTTGCGCGAACAGCCGGTCCCAGTCGTCGCGTGGTTTCTGCCGGATCCGATCGGTAATGGCGGCGCGCATCGGCGGCCACAGGGCCTTGTCGTACTGGCCGGACGCAAAGCGCTCGTCGAGCGGCAGCAGCCTGGCGAATTCGGCGAAGAATTGCGGCTCGAGACAGCCGATGGCGATATGGCGTCCGTCCGACGTCTCATAGGTATCGTAGAACGGGGCGCCGGAATCGAGCAGGTTCGCGCCGCGCTTGCCGCTCCACAAGCCGGCCGCCATCAAGGCGTGCAGGGGCACCGCCAGCATCGAGGCACCGTCGACCATCGCGGCGTCGATGACTTCACCCTTGCCCGTGCGCGAACGTTGGAACAGGGCGGCCAGCACGCCGGCAATCAGCATCATGGCGCCACCGCCATAGTCGGCGACAAGGTTGAGCGGCGGGACGGGACGGCCGTCGGCATGGCCGATGGCGTGCAGCACGCCGCTATAGGCGAGGTAGGTGATGTCGTGGCCGGCGCGGCCGGCGAGCGGGCCGTCCTGACCGAAGCCGGTCATACGGCTGTAGATCAGCGCCGGGTTGCGCGCCAGCACCGCTTCCGGGCCGAGGCCGAGCCGCTCCATGACGCCTGGGCGAAAGCCTTCGAGCAACATGTCCGCCTTTTCGGCAAGGCGCAGCAACAGATCGGTGCCTTCACGGCGTTTCAGGTCGAGGCGCAGGACGGCGCGGCCATGGCGGTCGATGTTGTACTCATCCGGCAGCGACAGGAACTGGCTCGTCCCCGCCCGTTCGATGCGCAACACTTGCGCGCCCATCTCCGACAGCATCAGGCCGGCCAGCGGCACCGGGCCGAGCCCGGCCATCTCGATCACCTTCAGCCCGGCCAGCGGACCGGTTTTAGCGGCAGCGGACAGGCCGGCGCTCATGACCTTCTATTTCGGCGCCATGCGAATGGCGCCGTCGAGACGAATGGTCTCGCCGTTCAGCATCTGGTTCTCGACGATGTGCAGGGCGAGAGCGGCATATTCGGATGGTTCGCCCAGGCGCGACGGGAATGGCACGGCGGCGCCCAGCGAATCCTGAACTTCCTGCGGCATGCCGGCCATCATAGGCGTCTTGAAGATGCCGGGTGCGATGGTGCAGACGCGGATGCCGGAACGGGCAAGATCGCGCGCCACCGGCAGCGTCATGCCGACGACGCCGCCCTTGGAAGCCGCATAGGCGGCCTGACCGATCTGGCCATCATAAGCGGCAACCGAAGCGGTGTTGACGATGACGCCGCGCTCGCCGCCCTGCAGCGGCTCGAGCTTCGACGCGCGCTCGGCAACGAGGCGGATCATGTTGAACGTGCCGATCAGATTGACCTCGATCACCTTGCGATACTGATCAAGGGGGTGGGGACCATCCTTGCCGATCGTCTTCACGCCGATGGCGATGCCGGCGCAGTTGACCAGGATCCGTGGCTGGCCAAGCTTGGCCGTAACGTCGGCGAGGGCAGCGGTCCCGCTGTCGGCGCTGCTGACGTCGCACTGGACGGCTATACCGCCGATCTCGGCCGCGACCTTGGCCGCGCGATCGATACCGACATCGAAGATGGCGACGCGGGCGCCCTTGGCCGCCAGCGCGCGCGCCGTTGCCTCGCCAAGGCCGGAGCCGCCGCCGGTGACGATCGCGATCTGGCCGTTCGGGTTCATGGCGTCATCCTTTGATCTCGGGAACAGTGGGATGGATCAGGCGCCAGATCGAAGGGAAAGGTCAAGCCATCGCCGCGGTAGGATCGGCCACCCTGGCCTGATCGGCGTGGCCGACCTCGCCCAAGAGCCTGGCTACCGCGCCCGGCGCGATCTCGTGCGACAGCAGCCGGTCGAGATCGACGGGGCGCGGCATCGAAATCTGGCCGCGCGGAATCCGCTTGAAACCGAGCGGCCCGTAATAGGGCTCGTCACCGACCAGCATTACGGCAGGTGCGCCGGCCCGGGCGGCGGCCTCCAGCGCGATCGCCACCAGCCGGCGGCCGATGCCGAGATTCTTGAAGGCCGGCCGCACCGCGAGCGGCCCGAGCATCAATGCGCGGCCGGCGCCGGCGGCGATGCGGGTCATGCGCACCGAGGCGACGACAAGGTCGCCGTCGACGGCGACAAAGGACAGCGAGCGCTCGTGCCCTCCGGCTTCACGGATCTTGTAAGCGGCCAGCACAAAGCGGCCGGGCCCGAAGGCTTCGTCGTTGATGGCTTCGATCTCGGGGTCGTGCGCCGGGGTTTCCGGCAGGTATTTCACGTCGGCAAGGCTCATGGTCGTTGCGGTCCGATACAAGGAGGAGAGGTTTGCTGCAAACGGCAGCATTCGCCAGTCAGCGCTTCATCAAGCGCGGGCGCCCTTTCGTCGTCGGTCAAACCGGATCAAAGCAAAGTCGAACATGCGGATTGTCCGCTAGCATCAATTTCCCGCCGCTGCAATCGGCCGTTTTTGTCCGTCATTTCTGCCAAGTGACGGTCTGTTCAGCACCTGACGTCTTCGACAGGGCAGCCTTGTGCCTACATCAACCAACAGGACGCAAGGAGATTTGCATGGGATTGCTGGTTGAAGGAAGATGGCAGGATCGCTGGTATGATACGGCGGACAATGGTGGCAGCTTCGTGCGGACGCAGTCGCAATGGCGCGACTGGATCACTGTTGACGGCAAGCCGGCTGAAGGCCGGACGCGCGGTTTCAAGGCCGAGCCCGGCCGCTATCACCTCTATGTCTCGCTTGCCTGTCCGTGGGCCCACCGGACGTTGATCTTTCGCGCGCTGAAGAAGCTGGAAGGCGTCATATCGGTGTCGGTGGTGCATCATTTCATGGGCGCCAACGGCTGGACGTTCGTGGCTGAGGACGGCGCCACGGGCGACACGCTTTACGGCCTCGACTTCCTGCACCAGATCTATGCCAAGGCCGATCCCGCCTATTCGGGCCGGGTGACGGTGCCGGTGCTGTGGGACAAAAAGGAGCAGACCATCGTCTCCAATGAGTCTTCCGAAATCATCCGCATGCTGAATTCAGCCTTCGACGAATGGGGCGACGCCAGCCTCGATTTCTATCCGAAGGCGTTGCGCGGCGAGATCGATCGGATCAATGCGCTGGTCTATCCCGCGGTCAACAACGGCGTCTATCGCGCCGGCTTCGCCACCACGCAACGTGCCTATGAAGAGGCGTTCGGTGAATTGTTCACAGCGCTGGATACGCTGGAGGAGCGGCTGTCGAAGCAGCGCTATCTCGTCGGCGATCGTATCACCGAAGCCGACTGGCGGCTGTTCACCACGCTGGTGCGCTTCGATCCGGTCTATGTCGGCCATTTCAAATGCAATCTGCGCCGTATCGCCGACTACCCGAACCTGTCCAACTATCTGCGCGATCTCTATCAGGTGCCTGATGTGGCCTGGACGGTGAATCTGCATCATATCAAGGCGCATTATTACGGCAGCCACCAGACAATCAATCCGACGCGGATCGTGCCTGTCGGACCGGATCTGGATTATGCCGCACGGCATGACCGGGCGCGCTTCGAGAAAGCGGCAGCCTGATCTACCAGTAGGGCGAGGGCTGCTCGCCGTCAAAAACCTCGGCGATCCGGCGCAGCGTCGCCGGCGTCGTGCCCTGCGGCAAGCCGTCGAGCGGGAAGAAGCCGGCTTCGGCGATTTCGTGGTCCGGCAGCTTCGGCGCCGTCTGGCTGAAATGCTCGAGCAAATAAAAGCCGACATGGTCGCGGCGGCTGGAGCGGCGGTTGAAATGCATCGATTTGAGCACCGGCGGGGCGGTGAGAGCGATGTTGCCTTCCTCGGCCAGTTCACGGGCCAGTGCCTCGTTCATCGTCTCGCCGACTTCGACGCCGCCGCCGGGAAGCTGCCAGCCCGGTACATAGGTATGGCGAATAAGGAAGACGGACCTGGACGCCCTGTCGTGGATCAAGCCGCGCACGCCAAGCGTCATCGGCCTCCGCAGCACGAAATAGAGATGGAACAGCCTGGCCCTCAAACCTGGCCAGCCGGTCTGGCGGAAGGCATCTTCAGGGCTCGTCATTGATAGCGAAACCGTGGGTGGAAAGCCGCGCGCGGGTCGCCTATGAAGGTTGTATGTTCAGGCTCGCGCATATTTCCGATGTCCATCTGGGGCCGCTCCCCGATGTATCCTATCGCGATCTCGCCTCCAAGCGCGTGCTCGGCTATGTCAACTGGCAGCGCAACCGCCGCCGCCATATGCATGATGCGGTGATTGACACGATCGTCGCCGACATCAAGGCGAACACGCCTGACCACCTCGCCGTCACCGGCGACCTGGTCAATCTGGCGCTCGACGGCGAGATCGAGATGGCCAGGCACTGGTTGGAGACGCTGGGGCCGGCGCATGATGTTTCGGTCGTTCCGGGCAACCACGACGCCTATGTGCCAGGCGCCTTCGACAAGGTCTGCCGATCCTGGGCGGCGTGGATGAGCGGCGACGGCGTCAACACGCCGGTCGATCGTAACGCATTTCCCTATCTGCGCGTGCGCGGCAACGTCGCGCTGATCGGTGTCTCGACAGCGCGCGCCACGGCACCCTTCATGGCCAATGGTTTCTTCATGGAAGGCCAAGCGAAGCGGCTCGGCAAAATCCTCGGGGATACCGCCGGACAGGGGCTGTTCCGCGCCATCATGATCCATCATCCGCCGGTGCGCGGCGCGGTCCCGCAGCACAAGCGGCTGTTCGGCATTGCCCGCTTCAACAAGATCATTCGCCGCCACGGCGCCGACCTTGTCCTGCACGGCCATTCACATCTGCCGTCGCTGTTCTTCATCGGCGGTCGCGGCGTCAGGATTCCAGCGGTCGGCGTCGCCGCCGCCGGCCAGGCGCCGGGCGGCAAGAACCCGGCGGCGCAGTACAATCTGTTCGACATTGACGGCGAGACGGGCAACTGGCGGATCCGGCTGACGCGGCGCGGCCTGACCGGGCCGTCCATGCCGCCATCCGATCTGCAGACGCTGGAACTCGGTGCCGTGACTGGCGCCGCTATGGCCGCAAGCTGACTACCATGGCGACGATGCGGTCCCAGAACAGGACGATGGACACGAGAAGACCGACCAGGGCACCGGCAGCCACAAGGCCAAGCCCGGACAGAAAGGCCGACCAGCGTTTGCCGCGCGCCGTCGCGCGCAGCGGCGGTTCGGCTTCCGGCACATAGGCACGTTTCATGCCGGCGACGGCCGGTTCGACGCCGCCTTCCAGCATCCTCTGACGCTCGACAATGCGCTCCGCGACATAGCGTGTCACGGAATGGGCAACCGGCTTCATCTCGGTGGATTCGGCAAGCACCACCCGGCCGATACGGGTGTCCTTGAGGAAGCGATAGGTCCGGCGGTCGCGCCCCATGGCGACATGACTGATGGCGTCGATCCACAAGCGCGGCTGCAAGCCGGACGAGACGACAAAGTCGAAATTGTCCATGTCGGCCGGAACATCGGCAAAAACCGGTGCCAGTTCGGCGGCGAGCAGATCGAGGCGCATGCGATGCGCCTCGCGCATGTCGACGACGACGTCGTCGCGGTCGGCGAAGGCATTTTTGACATCACGGATGGCATCGGACAGTTTCTTGGACTGGTCGATGGTCTTCTCGCCTGCTTCCTTCATCGGCGTCTGCCTCGTGGGTTTGGTTAACACCGGGTTAACACAGCCGCCGGCAAAATGCACTGGCGAGATCGACGGCCCCCGGGGTGCCCAGGAAGGTTGTCGTGCGAAAAAGGTCAGCTGGCTGCTGCGGCGAATTTCTGGCGATGTGGCCCGGCGCGACGATTGGTGTTGCGGCGAATGATCTCGGCAACAAGGCCGGGGGCTTCCTCAGCCAGCATATGGCCGGCCTCCAGCACGTGGTGCACGTGAAAATGCGCCGGCAGGTCATCCGCCTGGGTAAAGGGCAGCACCGCATCGTTGGTTCCCCATGCCACCATCACTGGCATGTTCAGTCCATCGAGGCGATCGTGCGGGATGACGCCTTGCCGACCGTCCACGGTCATGGCGGCTGCGATCTCGACCAGCTTTTCGAGTTGGCCGGGTCGCCTGCGCATTTCCCAAAGGGTGTCCACCATATGTTCGAGTGGCGGGGCTGAAGGTCCCGACATGACGGCGAGGCAGGAGCGGATCTCGGACCGATCCGAGGCTTCGGCATAGCGGCGCAATAGCGGTCCATTGATTTCGGGGCCAAGGCCGCCCGGCGCCAGAAGCGTCAGCGAGGCTATCTTTTCAGGCTCGGCCAGCGCCATCAGCGCCGCCACGGCACCGCCCATCGAGTGGCCCACGAGATGAACGCGCTTCAGGCGACGCTCAGAGAGATCGGCGAGCACGGCCTTGGCCGCCACCCTGGCCGGACCGGCGGCGGGAAAATCGAGCGACATCCCATACCCAGGCAGATCATAGGCCAGCGTATGCGTGGAAGGCGTCAGGGCGGAAATCACCTCGCGCCATACATCATGGCAGCCGCCGAAACCGTGCAGCAGGACGATGGCCTTCGAGCCAACACCCTCTTCGGCGGCAAAAAGTGATGCGGTCATGAAAGCTGATTTTTTTGTTATTGCAGAATGCGCGACACCAATGATGGCTGAATTGCTCCTAGTCCAACGTGATGACCAGTAAAATTTTCGCGATTTGTACGGTTGTGTACAGAACTTGGCCACCAATCGGCAATCGGCGATCGGAGCGCAGGAAATCCATCGGGACGCGGCGCAGCCAGTGCGCGGACGTCGATGGTGTCAGCTTGGGCTGCCGAGCCCGGCAGCGCGGAGTGCCTGGACCAGCCGGTCGGTCAGGTCGGCCGGATATTTCCGCTCGACGAAAGTCGCCCGTGGATCGGCGGCAAATTTGGGGAACTCGGTGGTCAGCTGTTTCAGCAGCGTGCTCACCAGATGGTCCTGTCCGGCAGCCTTGGCGCCGACCAGCCGCGCCGCCAGATAGTGTGATTTCGTTGCCGTCGTTCTCAGTGCCATGCTGGCCGCGACCGCCTTGTTCATGTCGCCGAGCATGAACTCACCAACGAACAGCCCGTAGTCCCACCATGTCGGGTGCCCGCTGAAGGTCTCCGCCGCATGATCGAGGATCGGCGTTCCCTCGGCATATCGTCCGGCGAAGATCAGCCCGTAGCCGTAAGCGGCGGCCATGCCGAGGTCGTAGGGGTTGAGTTCATAGGCCTTGCGCATCCAGCGGATCGCTTCGTCCGTATTGCCGAGGCGCGAACTGACATAGCCGTAGGAGCGATGCGCATAAGGGCTGGTCGGACCCATCTGCACGCCGCGATGGGCAAACTCGACGGCTGTCTCAATCGTCGCATTGGGCGGATAGGCGTAATGATCGGACACCGCCTCGAGATGCAGGGAAGCAAGTTCCGAATAGACGAGCGAGGACTTGGTTCCACCATTGGCCAGCTTCTCGAGGCAACGGTAGGCTGCCTCATGGGTCCTGGCGTTCTGGTCGAGATAATATTTGCCGTTGAGCAGCAGACATTGCGTCAGGCCGTTTGGCGTGCCGGTCTGCTCGATATAGTTGTAGATGGTGCCGGAGGCGGGGAGTGCCGAGCTCAGCATGTCGGCGATACGGTCTTCGACCGCGGCAGGTGCGCTGTCGGCGGGGGTGAGATTGCGCGATAGAAGCACCCGTCCGGACGCCATGCTTTGCAGTTCGATCGTGATGTCGCCCGCGTCCGGTCCGGGCAGGACGTCGAATATGAAGCTCGCAGCGTCGTCAGCCGGATCGCCGACGGTGTCGCGGCCGATGAAGTCGATGGTATCGAAGCCACTCAGGCCGGCGCGCAGCGATGCGGCGACACGGCTGGCGTCGGGGCCGTCAGCCTTGAGTCCGATATAGACTTGCGGAAGGGCGTCAGCCCTTGCCGATGCCGTGACGCTTGCGCTTGCGCCAGCAATCTCCGGCGTTGCCGAGATGTCGCCGCCTGCCAGCAAGGCAGTGCTGCCCTGGCGAAGGATCAGTACGCCCAGCATGGCGATGACCAAGGCGATCGCCATCCAGAAAAAGCGGAGATGGCGCGCCACCGAGGGGGCAGGCGAAATCGGTACGGAAGCCAGAGACATCGCGTCCAGCATGCCCGTGCCGGCTTCGTTGGACCGATCGGCGGATACGACGCCGTCCAGCCTGAGTTCGGGAACAGCCTCGGCAATATCCGGCAGGCGGATCGCGTTCAATTCATAGGCAGGAACATAGCCGCCGCGCGGAATGGCGATGCGGACCGGCTCGGCAATTCCCTCATTGGCAAAATAGTGCTGCAGAAGCTCGCGCAGCCTGCCTGCCTGCACACGCACCACGGCATCGGTGGACGGATCGAAGTCGCCGTCCTTGCCGAAAACATCCATGGCAATGGAAAAGCCCTTGAGCCTGTCGGCTTCGCCGGCCTGTTCACGTTCGACAAGATAACGCAGCAGCTTGCGCGCGCGTTCGGATCGGCCGAACGTTTGGCTGGCAAGCAGTCGCTCCAGTGTCTCGCGCACTGCGGGGGCGGCAGGCGTGGCATGCTGCAAGTGTCGATCCTCTCGAAGTCGGCACAGGTTGAGGCGCGATCATATAGGTCCCGCACCACCACACAAGTATACACCCCGTTATGCGATCACGTACCCACCGGATAATTCCGCGGTGGTTAATGGCCCGAAAGATCGGAACCGTTCACCAGGTTGGGAGGGTTCCGATCTTTGTTCCCGTCGGGCGTCAGCCGGCTTTTTTACCGACGATACGGTTCGCGGCAGACATCACCGCCTCCAGTGAGGCGGCGACGATGTTGGTGTTGATGCCGGCGCCGAACAGCTTGCCCTGGGGATACTCCATCTCGACATACGAAATGGCTGACGCGTTCGAGCCGCGCTGCATCGAGTGCTCGGAATAGTCGAGCACCGACATCTCGACGCCGACATGGCGCGACAGCGCATCGACGAAGCCGTCGATCGGACCGGTGCCTGTGCCGGAGATCGTCACTTCCTTGCCATTGTCCAGGATGACCGCCTCGACGACGCGCCGGCCCTTGATTTCGGTGCTGGGATAGGTGTGGTGATCGAGGAATTTCAGCCGCGCGGCCGGCTGATCGACATAGGTCTCGAGAAAGCGCTCGTAGATACGCCTGGCCGGCACTTCCTTGCCCTCGGCGTCGGTGATCGCCTGGATTTCCTGGCTAAATTCGATCTGCAGATTGCGCGGCAAGTTGAGGCCGTAATCGGCCTGCAGCACATAAGCGATGCCACCCTTGCCGGACTGCGAGTTGATGCGGATGATGGCTTCATAGCTGCGGCCGACATCGGCCGGATCGATCGGCAGATAGGGCACTTCCCACAGGCTCGTATTGGCCTTCTTCAGCGCCTTCATGCCCTTGTTGATGGCATCCTGGTGCGAACCGGAAAAGGCGGTGTAGACGAGTTCGCCGACATAGGGGTGGCGCTCGGGGATCTTCAACTGGTTCGAATATTCGTAGACGTCCTTCATCCGGTTGATGTCGGAGCAGTCGATCAACGGATCGACACCTTGCGTGTACATGTTCAGCGCCAGCGTGACGATGTCGACATTGCCGGTGCGCTCGCCATTGCCGAACAGCGTGCCTTCGACACGGTCGGCGCCGGCCATCAGGCCGAGTTCGGTGGTGGCGATGCCGGTGCCGCGGTCATTGTGCGGATGCAGCGAGACCAGCAGGTTCTCCCGGTTGTCGAGGTTGCGGCACATCCACTCGATGCGGTCGGCATAGATGTTGGGTGTCGACATCTCGACCGTCGAGGGCAGGTTGACGATCAGCTTGTTGTCCGCCGTCGGCCTGACGATCTCGGTGACGGCGTTGCAGATCTCCAGCGCCACTTCGAGTTCGGTGCCGGTAAAGCTCTCCGGCGAATACTCGAAGCGAAAGCCTCCGCCGGCCTTGGCCGCCATGTCGGTGATCATCTTGGCGGCGTCGGTGGCGATCCGCTTGATGCCGCCGACGTCCTTTTCGAAGACGACGCGACGCTGCAGCTCGCTGGTCGAATTGTAGAAATGGACGATCGGGTTGGTGGCGCCCTTCAGCGCCTCGAAGGTGCGGGTGATCAGCTCCGGCCGGCACTGCACCAGCACCTGCAGCGAGACATCGGCGGGCACGTTGCCTTCCTCGATGCACCAGCGGGCAAAGTCGAAATCGGTCTGCGAGGCCGACGGGAAGCCGATCTCGATCTCCTTGAAGCCCATGTCGAGCAGCAGGCCGAACATGCGTGCCTTGCGCTCATGGCCCATCGGATCGATCAGCGCCTGGTTGCCGTCGCGCAGGTCGACCGAGCACCAGATCGGCGCCTTGTCGATGACCTTCGAGGGCCATGTGCGGTCGGTGAGGCCGACGGTCGGATAGGGCTGATATTTGCGGGCTGCGTCGGACATGCCCTTGTTCTGGATGCTTCGTTCCGCATCCTTGCCGGCTACCGCGGCATCGGAACGGATCTCTTCTCGTGCGTTCATCGTCTTTTCTCCCGGCGGCTCATGGATCCACCCTCAGGTGGATTGATGGCGAGCGGCGCCTTACCAGAATTTCGTTCGCTTGATGTGATTGCCAAGGAGCATGCGCTTGCGCGGCGGTTCGACCGCCGGGCGCTCCTTCAGCGAACCCGGCGATCGCCGATAAGGCCGAGAAGAAGCAGGGTCGAAGCCAGCGCGCGCACGGTCTCGCCGGAAAAACCGGTCGGACGGGAAGCGTTGGTGGCGCGCGTGTTCATGGCTGATCTCATATAGGAGCGGCTTGTGGGAGGCAAGTGGGGCCGCATTGCGGGTAATGCTGATGACAGCGAGTTCGGCAGTGTTGGCAGCCTTTGTGCCGGCAGCTTTCCACGATAGGAATTTTTTCTTGACTGGGTGACCTCAGCTACGGTACATATTCGTCCATGGTGCTGATCTGCGCCAGTGACCCGCCGCACAGGCGGGTTTTTCGTTTGATGCTCCGTCAGCCAACGCGCCGAAGGCCGCGAGGGAACCCGAGTTCGGTGCCTTGGCTTTGCTGGCCGGATTTTGCTGGATATTGTCCCCACCGCACATGCCCTTCCCCAGGCGCTGCAAATGCGCCAGACTTGGGCATCGACGGGTTGCGATGGGGTTGTCCATGAATTTCGTGTTCTTCTCCCCGCATTTTCCCGCCAACGGCGCGGATTTCTGCGACCGTTTGAAGAAGGCCGGAGCCAGGGTGCTCGGCATCGGCGACGCACCCTATGACGCACTCGACGCCAAGCTGAAGGCGGCGCTTTCGGAATATTACCGTGTCGCCGACATGGAAGACTACGATCCGGTGTTCCGGGCGATGGGGCATTTCATCCACAAATGGGGCCGCATCGACCGTTTCGAATCGCTCAATGAACATTGGCTGGAGCTGGAAGCCAACATCCGCTCCGACTTCAACATCTACGGCACCAAGCTCGATTTCGTGAAGAATCTGAAGCGCAAGAGCCGCATGCGCGCCTTCTTCCGCAAGAGTGGCGTCGACACCATCGCGCAGCGCAAATGCTCCGACCGTGCCGGGGCCATGACTTTCATCCGGCGCGTCGGCTATCCGGTGGTGGTCAAGCCCGACAGCGGTTCCGGCGCATCGAACACCTTCAAGATCTCCAACGCCAAGGAACTCGACCAGTTCTTCCGGGACAAGCCCGAGGACGTGACCTTCGTCATGGAGCAGTTCATCGAGGGACTGGTGGTGACTTATGACGGGCTGGTCAACCGCGACGGCGAGGTGGTGCTGGCGGCCAGCCATCGCTATGACCAGAGCATCATGGAGGTGGTCAACAAGGACCGCCACATGAGCTACACCTGCTTTCCCAAGGTTAGACCGGCGATCGAGGAGGCCGGCCGCAAGATACTGAAGGCGTTCGACGTGCGCGAACGCTTCTTCCACATTGAGCTGTTCGAGACCAAGGACGACCGGGTCATCGCGCTGGAGGTCAACATGCGTCCGCCCGGCGCCTGGATGACCGATGCGATCAACTATACGTTCGACGTCGACGTCTATGCGGCATGGGCCGATATGGTGGTCAGAGATGCCGCCGGCGGCCCTTACGAGGGCAAATACTTCACCGCCTATGCCAGCCGCAAGCGACGCCTCCACTATTTGCACAGCCATGAGGACGTGCTAGCCGCGCACCGCGACAAGATCGTCCACCATCAGGCCATCGAAGAGGTTTTCAGCCGCGCCATGGGAAATTACGCCTATCAGATGCGCTCGAAGGACGAAGCAGCGTTGCGCGAGGCAGTCGCCTATATCCACGCGGAAAAGGCGTGAGGCGATGGACATCTCCTATCACAAGAATTTCTCGAGCCAGCTCGGCCGCGACATGGAATACAAGCGCTACGGCCATGCCGGCCGGCCGGTGGTGGTGTTTCCGACCTCGCAGGGCCGGTTCTACCAGTTCGAGGATTCCGGCGGGGTGGGCGCACTGGCCGAATTCATCGACACCGGCCGCATCCAGCTGTTCACGGTCGACGGCGTCGATTCGGAATCCTTCTTCGACAAGCATGCCGACGCGGCCCATCGCATCGCCCGCCACGAAGCCTATTTCCGCTATGTGCGCGAGGAGGCGCTGCCGGAGTTCCTGTCCGCAGCCGAGCAGGCCAATGGCGGCCGCAAGCTGAAGCCGCTGTTCTCGGGCTGTTCGATGGGCGGCTATCACTCGTCGAACTTCGTCTTCCGCTTTCCCGAACTTGCCAGCGGCGTCATCGCGCTGTCGGGCGTCTATTCGGCGCGCGACTTCTTCGGCAAAGCGCTCGAGGGCGACATTTTCTACAACTCGCCGCTGGACTATCTGCCCGGCATCGTCGATCCCAAACTGCTGACCCGGCTGAAGGCGCTCAGGCTGATCTTCTGCTGCGGGCAGGGCGCATGGGAAGAGCGGATGCTGGTCGAGACGCGCAGGTTGGAACAAATCCTGCGCGACAAGTCCATTCCCGCCTGGGTCGATTATTGGGGTGGCGATGTCAGCCACGACTGGCCGTGGTGGCACAAGCAACTGGTCTATTTCTTCGGCCGCTGGCTGGATGAGGACCTGATGCACAGGCTCGATTGATAGCGGGGGCCGTCCGCTGACTGCTACCCTTCCTGCGGCACTGCCTGGACGTCGACACTTTCACCTGAAGCCGATCCGCGACGCAGGCCAAGGAAGACGACGACGGCGGTCATGACGGTGATTGCCGCCAGCACGATCAGCAGCCTGTCGAACGCCGTCTCGTAGGCCTGGACCAGAACAGCGGCTCCGGCTTGGGGCAGATGTTGTGCTGCTTCGCCGAGATTGCCGGTCACCAGCAGCTGGGCTGCCGCCGCCGCCTCCGTCGAAGATGCCGTTTCCTCGGCGGCGACCTGCGCGGCGGTAAAGCCGGAAAGGGTCGCCATGACGATCGCGAGCGCCACACCCTCGCAGGCGACGCGGGTGGTGTTGAAGATGCCGACCGCCATGCCGGCGCGCTCTCTCGGCACGACACTGACGGCAAGCCCGTCCATCAATCCCCAGGGCAGGGCGATGCCGACGCCGATCAGCATCAGCGGCGCCACCAGCGCACTATCGACCGGTGGTGTCAGGCTCAGCCAGACAAGCCCGGCGGCAGCGACAAGCAGGCCGACGCCGCAGATCGTGGCCGGCGCGATCCAGCGCGCCAGCTGTCCGGCGAGCATCGGCAGGATCAGCAGCGGGCCTGATAGGCAGATCATCAATTGCCCGGCCTTGATCTCGCTCATGCCCTCGATGCCGATGAAGCGGATCGGCAACAGGACGAGCAGGACGACGAAGGCGTAAGCGGGTGCCGCAGCCAGAAACTGGACGCCGACGAAGCGGGGATAGGCAAACAGCGTGAGGTCAAGCATCGGCCGTTGTGCGCGCCGCTCGACAAAGACGAAGGCGACAAAACAGATGACAGAAGCGGCCAGAAGGGTGACGACAAGGGGATCGGCCCAGCCGCGCTGCGGGGCCTGGAGCACGCCATAGGTCAGCGACGCCAGCGCGATCGTGAAGGTGCCGGCTCCCGCCCAGTCGAGGCCAGTCGCATCCGGATCTCGCGATTCCCTGATGGTGCGCAGGCCGAGCATGGCGGCGGCAATCGCGAGTGCTGCAACCAGAATAAAGATCGACCGCCAGCCGAATGCAGAGATAAGCAGGCCCGACGCGATCGGGCCGAAGGCGAGGCCGATGCCGAAACTGGTGCCGAGAAAGCTGAAGGCGCGCAGCCGCAATGGCCCTTCGAATTCCTGGGCAAGTGCCGAGGCGCCGCCAGCAAAGGCGGCCGCACTGCCGATCCCCTGCGCGGCCCGGAAAATGTCGAACCAGATGATGTCCGGCGCCAGCATCGCGCCCAGCGATGCCAGGATATAGAGGGAGAGGCCGACGAGGAAGAGGCGCTTGCGGCCATGGTTGTCGGCCAGAGCGCCCGACGCCATCAGGGTGGCGCCAAAGGTCAGCATGAAGGCGTTGGTCACCCAGTTGAGCTCGATCGGACTGCCGCCGAGATCGGCCGCGATGCGCGACAGAGCGACGGCCGGACCGGTGAAGGTCAAGGGCATCGTCATCGCGGCAAGGCACACGGACAAGAGCACGAGCCATCTCTCGGCAGAGCCGGTTGTGGTCCTAGAAGTCATGGATTTCCCTATCTGAAGCAGTATCTGCGGTAGCCGCGCGGTTGCGGAGCCGGTCGTGATGACAAGATAGGTCGCCGGCATTTCAGGAAAAATAGTGTTATATCTCCTGGTATATCGGACTGAAACGCTCGAATGGAATGACGCGATGGATCGTCTCAACGGCCTCCTGGCCTTCGCCCGCACCGCCGAGCTCGGCAGTTTCGTCGCTGCCGGGCGGGGACTTGGCATCTCGGCTTCCGCCGTCGGCAAAAGTGTCGCCCGTCTCGAGCAGGAACTCGGCGTGCGGCTGCTGCAGCGCAGCACGCGGCGGATTGGCCTGACGGAAGAGGGCAGACTGTTCAACGAGCGCGTGCGCCGCATCCTCGACGACATCGACGATGCCGAAGCGATGCTGTCGCGGACACGGGAAACGCCGCATGGGCGGCTGCGCATATCCACTCCGATCGTCACCTATCATTTGCTGCTGCCGGTGCTGTCGGAGTTCATGGCCCGCTATCCGGAGATAGAGCTCGACATCGATTTCAACGACCGGATCGTCGACGTCATCGACGAGGGCATCGATGTCGCGATCCGTAGCGGCGAACTGCCGGATTCGCGCCTTGTTTCGAGACCCGTTGCCCCCTTTCGCATGCTGCTGTGCGCGGCGCCCTCCTATCTGGATCGTCATGGCGCCCCCAGTGTGCCGGCGGATCTCACCACGCATTTCGGCATAAACTTCCGCTTCCTGAACAGCGGCAGGTTGCTGGAGTGGCCGTTCATGACCGGAAGCGCCGAACCGCAGATCCGCTCGATGCTGACCTGCAACAACATGGAAGCCTTGAAGGGCGCCACGCTCGCCGGCCTCGGCATAGCCTGCATGCCGGATTTCCTGGTGCGCGAGGCGCTGCACGAAGACAGGCTGCGTACCGTCCTCGACGGTCATGTCGACGGCCGTGGCCAGTTCCGGATGCTGTGGCCCTCCAATCGCCATTTGTCGCCGAAGGTGCGCGTCTTCGTCGACTTCCTTCCCGAGCGGCTTGCTGCGCGGTAGGCGTTCATCGCTAAATATGAATTTTATAATCAAGTTTATGTGGAAACGCCGCAGCGGCTGTGGCATGTCGCTGACGGCGGTGGCGCTGCGGCGCTTGCCGAATTGTTGCGAAGGACTGAGCGATGGACCAACTTAGCGCGCAAACCCGGATCAGCGACGCGGCGATCAGGTTGGTGATGGACCGGCTGCGCGCAGAGCACAGCGAATTCGAGATTGACACTGGCGTTGCCGACCAGTGGGAGCTCCGCCTCTACTACGGCTCGTTGAGCGCTACGCTTGATGATGAAAGCGTGCTGATCCGGGTCGCGGCGACAGACGAAACCTGCCTGTCCTACATGAAGATGACGGTCGCCGGCCATGTCGCCGAACATCTCGGCACGACCAAGGGCATCCATTGGCAAGGTGACGGCAGCGCCGCCGGTACGCCGGTCTTCTTCCGCGAGATCGCGGTGATGTCGTCAACGCGGATATCGGCGCACATGCAGCGCCTGCGCTTCGCCGGCAAGGATCTCGGCCGATTTAGCCATGGCGGCCTGCACATGCGGCTGCTGCTGCCGCCGCCTGGCCGCCGGCTGGTTTGGCCGACGATGGGCGCTGACGGCTTGATCGTCTGGCCTTCTGGCGACGATGCGCTTGCCGTGCGGGTCTACACGATCCGGGCGGTGGACGCCGCAAGCGGTTGGCTCGACGTCGATTTCGTGTTGCATCCAGGCCAGGAGACGCCCGCCGCCGCCTTCGCGCAAAGCGCACAGGCAGGAGACGTGATCGGCATGATCGGACCCGGTGGCGGCGACGCCCCGGTGGCGCAGACCTTGCTTCTGCTCGGCGACGACACCGCACTGCCAGCCGTCGGCCGGATTTTGGAGCATTTGCCGGCGTCAACCCGCGCCGAGGCACTGATCGAGGTCGATGGCCCGGATGACCGGATCGCGCTGGCGCAAGGGGACAATATCGATATCACCTGGCTCTACCGGCACGGCCGAGAGGCCGGCACCGCCGGCCTGTTGCCAGCCGCCTTGCGGGAGCGCAGCCACATGGCGCTTGCCGACGGTCTTTATGTCTGGGCCGGATGCGAATTCGGCGATTTCCGGGAGATCCGCAAGATCGTGCGCAAGCAGTGGAACCTGTCGCGCGACCGGCACCTGGTCACCGCCTACTGGCGCCGGGACGCGCACAGCGTGGGCGAGGGCGGCGAGGAATAATCCGCGGCTTATGACCGTCTCCGGCGTCGGTTTTGCCTATTGCCTGACGCTTCTCGCCACCAGTCGCGCGACGCTCGGGCCGACCAGCAGCACGATCAGGAAGCGCGCCGACTGCAGCGCCATGACGAAGGAGATGTCGACGTTCTGCGCTGCGGCGGCGATGATGGCGATGCTGTCCATGCCGCCAGGGCTGGTCGCCAGATAGGCGGTCAGCGGATCGATGCCCAGGAGATGGCTGATCATGAAGGCAAGGCCGCCGCAAAAGGCGATCAGCGCCACGATCGAGGCGATGATCTGCGGCAGCGCGCGCGTTGCATGGCGCAGGATCGCCCTGGTGAAATTCAACCCGATCGACCAGCCGACCATAGCGTAACTGAATGCCAGCAGCCAGGGCGGCAATTGCATCTCAACGCCCAGGCCGAGATGGATGACGCCGCCGAAGATGAAGGTGCCGAGGAAGTAGGGAGAAGGCAGCCGGCACAGCTTTCCCGCCAAGCCGCCGATAAACGCGATGCCGATGGTGGCGGCGAAGGCTTGGGCGTCGATCGGCGGGAACCAGGTGATGGCGGGGATTTCGACGCCCGATGTGTCGACCCACATCTTGGCAACGAGTGCTGCCGTCATCGAGACGAAGATGACGCGCAGATATTGCATGAAGGCGACGAGACGCTGGTCGGCGCCGAACGCACCGGCCATCAGCACCATGGCGGTGGCCGCGCCCGGCGACGAACCCCAGACGGCGGTGGTGCCGGGCAGGATGCGCCAGCGGCTGATCAGCCAACCGAGCAGGCTGGAGGCCGTGACGGTGGCCACCACGACACCGAGAAACAGCGGCCATTCCCGGTAGAAGACTGGAAAGATGTCGGCCGAGATCGAGCTGGCGACGAGGCAGCCGACGATCGCCTGGGCGGCGCCGAACAGAAGGCGCGGCACACGCACCGTGGCGCCATTGGTGCCGGCGACGATGGCCGCCAGCATCGGCCCGATCAGCAACGCCGCCGGCAGGGTGGCGAGTTCCAGCGCGCCGGCAAACAGGAGAGAAACAACCAGCAGGGCAAGCCACTGCCAGAGCTTGCGCATCCGCGCCATGCGCTCGAGTGTGGGCAGGTCCGGGGAGGGCTGCTCGGCCGAGGAATCCATGTTTCGCTCTTAGACCCGCAGGGCGAAAAATGCGAACCGCGGTTCATAGAAAACTATTGTTTCACCCGTCCAGGTGTCGAGTAACAGGTTTCATAAGCCGGCGTCGAACCGTTGCTCGATCTCATTGCGACCCATGCGGTCGAAATCGTCGGGGACGGAAAACTGGCCGGCCATAAAACCGACCCGTCGCGCCTGCAGAGCCGGTTGTTCGATCGGCACGATTCTGGCCAACGGCTTGCCGGCTTTGGCAATAACAAACGACTCGCCTTGGGCTGCACGTCTCACAAGGCGCGACAGATGGGCTTTCGCATCGCGAATGTTTACTGTCTGCGTCAAAGGTTGCTCCTCAAAGTTGGCATCGAACTCACCCCGTCTTGCCGTCGGCCAGGCCGAAGCCGCCGACAGGGTGGGTTTCGACCTGGAATTCGAAGCCGGCGATGAACGGCCGCGCCTTGGCGATCGCCGCCTGGACTTCGGGAAGCTGCAGCGAGGCCTTGTGGCTTTCGGCGTCGGTCCACACTTCGGTGACCCAGATCGCATCGGCATCCGCGGGGTCGCGGGCGATGATGTAGTTCAGGCAACCCGGCAGGGCGCCGGTGCTGGCGCGCAGGAGGTCGATGACCGCGTCACGCTGGCCGCGCGCCGCCCGCATCTTGCCGATCAGTCCATACATTCCGTTGTCTCCCTTTGAGGTTTCGACAAGAGCGTGCAGACCGCCAGTATGCCGATAGCCGCTCAAGGCATCAACTGGCCGCCATTCACCTCGATGACCTGGCCGGTGATGTAGCCGCTGAGAAGATCGGAAGAGAGGAACAGATAGGCGCCGACGCAATCCTGCGCCGTGCCGGCGCGTCCCTGCGGAATGGTGGCGACCATGCCTTTGATCTGCTCGTCGGTCGAATAGCGCTCGTGGAACGGGGTGAGAATGGTGCCGGGCGCCACCGCGTTGACGCGGATGCCGAAGCCGATCAGTTCCTTGGCCATGCCGCGCGTCACATTGGAGACGAAGGCCTTGGCCGAGCCGTAAAGCCCGGCGCCGCCGCCGGCGCCATTGCGGGCGGCGATCGAGGAGGTGTTGACGATGAAGCCGCCCTGTTTCTTCAGCCACGGGATCGCCTTGCGCGAAGCAGTCAGTACCGAACGGGCGTTGAGGTCCATCACAGCGTCGTAATGCGCCTCGGTCTGCTCGGCATAGGGAATGCGGCCAAGCATGCCGCCGGCATTGTTGACCAGCCCGTCGAGGCGGCCGAAATATTGCGCGCTATCCTCGACGACGCGCTCGACATCGGCGGCAACGGAGAAATCGCCCTGAACGAGAAACACCTCGCCGCCCTTGTCGGCAATCGTCAGGCCGAGCTTCTCGGCGGCGTCTTGACTCGAATTGTAGTGCAGCGCCACCTTGCATTTCTGCGCTGCATAGGCCAGCGCGAGCGCCGCTCCGATGCCGGTCGACGCACCGGTGACCAGCACTGCCTTGCCGGCAAGATCGGGTATGCTGAGTGTGGTGGCTGGCACGGTTCTTCCTCCGGGACGTCTGCCTGTCCTTCGTAGGCCCTTGCCACCCCGGTGTTCAAGCCTTTGAGCAATTCAAGGAAACGTGTGAAACGGTTTCCCGGGAAAAGGAGTAGCGCTTTCCCTTGGGGAATTTGCGCCAAGCAAACCGCTCTACGGGTGCAGATAGGCGTAACCTTGGCCTTGCAGTTCGGCGAGTTTGACGACGCCGCCCTTGTCGGCGGCATGAAACCCGGCGAGCAGGTCGGGGAGCGAAATATCCATGCCTTGCATGGTGTTGGCGCAAGCATGGGATTCCAGCCCCTGCCGCACCAGGCCGGCGAAGCGCCCGGAAATCGCGGCCGATATTCCCTTCGACTTGAAGCTGGCCAAGGCCGGACCATGCACGACCAGCACGATGTCGACATTGCCGCCGGTGCCCTCATAGTGGTTCTTGATGTTGCCGAGCACGAAATTGACCTTGTCGGTGTCGCTCAAGTGGTAGGCGACTTTTTGCCTTGTGGGCTCGGTGGCGGCTGCCTGTGCTGCCCGCAAACCGAGAAGCGTTCCGGTTCCGGCAAGAACCGCGCGGAACATGTCGCGCCGACGCATGGCATCCTCCTTCGCTTGGCGGCCCGCCGCGAATTGCGTGGCTGCGGCCGCAATACTAGCATAAATTGACGTTGCGTCCTGTCGATGCGGAGGAGAGATCACGTGGCGTTCAGGGCAGGGGAATGGAAGACAGTCGCCGGCGCCGGGTTTGGCGCGGCGCTGCTTGGCTTGCTTGCCGGACCGGCCTCCGCCGACGATGCGCTGAAGCTCACCGAACTCAGTCCGAACGGCGCTGATGCCTGTTTCGGCCGCGTCTATGATGCGGGGCATCTCAAGGCGCACCCGAAGCAGAAGGTGGCCCGGATCTTCTTCTACTACGGCCATGATCCAGTCAGCCGGCCGAACGAGGAACCGACCGCGAATTCCGACACGTCCTACAATGCTTTCATCGCCACCACCGTGCGCGGCGCCAAGGCGCCTGAATGGGCCGGCGGCTGGTGCAATCACGCATCCGAGGACGGCAAGACAGGCCCGATCCATTGCGGCATGGAATGCGACCGGACGCTTGCGTCGCTGAAGGTCGACGACAAGGGCCGGCTGTTCCTCTCGGATCTGCAGCCCGACATCTATCTCGATGCCGGATCGGAAGAGGAGCTTGGCGCAGCGGAGTATGACAGGCAGGCGCTCGGCTCGGAGGACGACAATTTCCGCCTCGACCCGATGCCGGCGGTGACCTGCAAGGCCGAGTTCGCGCGCATCGATCCGATCGCCCCTGCGCTCGGGGTTCCACTGCGCGAGCGGCTGAAGCCGGACCAGACATTCTGCTATGGGCGCGACTACGATGCAGCGCATCTCGGCTCGCACCCCGATCAGCTCACCAAGTCGATCCGGGTTTTCCGCGGCAAGGTAGAGCTGGCGTCCTTCGCCTCGGGTGGCGACGCCGCCAACTGGCCTGATGGCGCCGACATTGCCGTTACCGTCACCACACGGCAGAAATCGGCCAAAGTCACGCAGACCTATTCCTGCCAGGCCGAAGCCGACCAGTGGCGCTGCGCGGCCAGTTCGAAGATGAGCGATTTCTCCTGCGACATCGCGCAGAAGGAGATTTTCCTCAAGCGTGGTGCCGATGGCACGATGATGCTGGCCAATCCCAACAGTGCACTCGCGATCGTCGACCTGTGTTCGAAGGCCGCCGACGGCAAGACGAAATCCGACGACAAGGTCTATCGGCTGCAGCCGATGCCGCAATCGGCATGCGCTCCGTAAGCACCCAGCGTTTTCGTCATCCTATGGCGGAGCAAGGAGCGAAGCGACGCGGCGCAGACCATAGGATCCATGCCGTGACATCCGAGCGCTGCTGCGGTGCAGAATTCTGTTCCGCTTCACTCTACGGCCAAGGTCGCGGCCTGGATCCTCGGGTCTCCGCGACGGAGCTTCGCTCCTGCTCCGCCCGTGGATGACGAAGTCGCGAGGCTTCGGTTAATTTTCCCAAGTCGCTACAGGAAATCGCCTCAGGCGAACGGCACGGCCGTCGTGCCCTTCGGCAGCTTGGCCTCGTCGTCGGGCTCGACATGGATGGTGACGCGCACCGAAGGGATTTCGGCCTTCAGCGCGTCCTCGATGCGGTCGCAGATGACATGGCTGGCGCCGACCGACATGTCTGCGTCGACGACCAGATGAAACTCGATGAAGGTGGCGCGGCCGGCGATGCGCGTCTTGAGATCGTGAACCTCCAGCGCGCCCTTGCAGTTGGCCGAGATGACGTCACGGATGCGCATGTGTTCCTGGGTGTCGACGGCGCGGTCCATCAGGCCGTTCATCGACGAGCCTATGACATGCCAGCCCTGCCACAGGATGTTCAAAGCCACGAGGACGGCAAGTGCGGGGTCAAGGATCTGCCAACCGGTCAGGATCGCTCCGACCAGGCCGCCGAAGACGCCGATCGAGGTGACCACGTCGGTCATGATGTGGTTGCCGTCGGCGACCAGTGCCGGTGATTTCTCAGCCCTACCGGCGCGGATCAGCGTCCAGGCCCAGAAGGCGTTGATGACCGTGGCAACGCCGTTGACCGCAAGACCTTCCCAAGGCTGTTCCAAGGGTGACGGGGTCTGCCAGGAGCGCCAGACCTCGTTGAGGATCAAGAGCGCGGCAAGCACGATCAGCACGCCTTCCAGCACTGCCGAGAAATACTCGGCCTTGTGGTGGCCGAAGGGATGATCCTGGTCGGCCGGCTTGTGGCTGACCTGGATCGCCCAGAAGGCGGCGACCGAGGCGATGACGTTGACGATCGATTCCAGTGCGTCCGAATAGAGCGCGACAGAGCCGGTGACGTACCAGGCGGCAGCTTTCAGCGCGAGCACGACAAAGGCGACGATAATCGACCAGAAGGCGAGATTGGCGATCTTGCGCTTCGCGGCCGCCTTGGCCGCGATCGCCATCGTGTTCTCGGCTTCGGCCATGATCGTCAGGCGGCCTTTTCCTTGGCCTTGCGGGGCAGGTGGGCGACGATGTTCTCGATGATGCGCATGCCGGCATTGTGGCCGAGCGTCATGATCGATTCCGGGTGGAACTGTACCGCGGCGATCGGCTCCTTGCGGTGTTCGAAGGCCATGATGATGCCGTCCTCGGTTTCGGCCGTGACGATGAAATCGTCGGGCAGGCGAACCGGATCGGCGAAGATCGAATGGTAGCGGCCGACGGTGACTTCCTTGGGCAGGCCGGAGAAGATGATGCCCGGCTTGGAAACGCGGATGCGCGACGGCTTGCCGTGCATCGGCACATGCAGCTGCCTGAGTTCGCCGCCATAGGCCTCGGCCAGTGCCTGCAGGCCAAGGCAGACGCCGAAGATCGGCAGGTCGCGGGCGCGCGCCTTCTTGATGGTGGCGGCGCAGTCGAAATCTTTCGGCGTGCCGGGGCCGGGCGACAGCACGACGAGATCGGGTTTCAGCCGGTCGAAGACTTCCTCCGGCACCGGCGAGCGAACGGTCGAGACGTTGGCACCGGTCTGGCGAAAATAATTGGCCAGCGTGTGGACGAAACTGTCCTCGTGGTCGACCAGCAGGATGTTGACGCCGTCGCCGACGCGCGCGGTGGTGCGCTCGGTGCTGGCGGAATTTCCTGTCTTGGCGTCGCGGATGGCGGAGAGCATGGCGGATGCCTTCAGTTCGGTTTCGGCTTCTTCTTCCTCGGGAATGCTGTCGAACAGCAATGTGGCGCCGGCGCGCACTTCGGCAATGCCGTCCTTGATACGGATGGTGCGCAGGGTGAGGCCGGTGTTCATGTCGCCGTTGAAATTGACCATGCCGATCGCACCGCCATACCAGGCGCGCGGGCTTTTCTCGTTCTGCTCGATGAAGCGCATGGCCCACAATTTCGGCGCGCCGGTAACGGTGACCGCCCAGGCATGCGACAGGAAGGCGTCGAAGGCATCCATGCCTTCGCGCAGCCGGCCTTCGATGTGGTCGACCGTGTGGATCAGGCGCGAATACATTTCGATCTGCCGACGGCCGATGACGCGCACCGAACCCGGCTCGCAGACCCGCGACTTGTCGTTGCGGTCGACGTCCGAGCACATGGTCAGCTCGGATTCGTCTTTCTTCGAGTTGAGCAGTTTCAGGATCTGCTCTGAGTCGGAAATGGCGTCGTCGCCGCGCTTGATGGTGCCCGAGATCGGGCAGGTCTCGACGCGGCGGCCGTTGACGCGCACGAACATTTCCGGCGAGGCGCCGATCAGATATTCGCCTTCGCCCAGATTGATGAAGAAGGAATAGGGTGACGGATTGATGGCCTTCAGCTTGCGCGAAATCTCGGACGGCTGCGTCTCGCAGCGCTCGTAGAACATCTGGCCGGGCACGACCTCGAACAGGTCGCCGCGCTTGAACGAATCCATCGCCTTGCGCACCAGATTGGCGTATTCGCCCGGTTCATGGTCGCCGCGCGGCGGGATGCGGTCGGGGCTCTTGAACGGCTCGGCGATTTCGTCGCGCGGCAGCCCTTCGGTTGAAAACCCGTCGCCGGCATAGTCGTAGCGGTCGGTCCAGGCCTTGGCCGAATAATGGTCGACGACCAGGATCTCGTCGGGCAGGAACAGCACCAGGTCGCGCTGGCTTGGCTTGCGCTCGAGCTTGTAGTCGACCGGGTCGAACTGGAAGGCGAGGTCGTAGCCGAAAGCGCCGTAGAGGCCGAGATTGGCGTCTTCCTCGGTCTTGAACAGAGCGGTGATGGCGCGCAGAACGGTAAACACCGAGGGGACGCGGCTGCGTTCTTCTTCGGTGAAGACACGACCAGGCTTGGCGACGTCGAGGCGGATGAGCTTTTTCGACGTCTCGGCGATGGTGACATCGGCCAGGCCGGCGAGCGCCTTGCCGATGACCGGCAACAGCACCTCGCCACGGCCGTTCAGCGCCTCGACGCGCATGGCGCGGCCGCGCGCGGAGATAACCAGAGGCGGGTCGATGATGGCGGTGTCCCAGCGCGTGTAGCGGCCGGGATATTCATAGTTGGAGGAAAACACCGCGCCGCGGCGCGAATTCAGGCCGTCGACGTAAGCGTCGATCGCGCCCGCATAGGGCCGGTCGTGGCGCTCGCGGGTGATGGTGACGCCACCCGCGGTCAAGAAACTTTCCGCGCCGTTTTCCAGAACCTTCATCGTCATTGCCGTCTCCATCAGCTTCTTGGGGCAACGGACCCGGGAATGGCTTGGAAAAAACAAATGGCCGCCCGGACTTTCCGTTGCGGCCACCCTCTCTTTTCACGCGCACGTGTTCGAACAGGCCGCTGTCAGCAGGCCCACCACCAAATGGTCTTGGTCGAACGCATGTTCATGGCGAAATCCATAGCTGCGAAAAGAAGGATGCGCAACAGGTTTGAAAGTCTGTTCGTTGGCCGCCGCTTCTCAGGCTCATGGCACATCGCCAGAGCCGACAGAGCCGCTTAGACTGTTCATCCAACAGCAGGAAGACGGGAAAACAACCATGACCGAGCAGATCGAACGCGCGCGGATGTTTCATTCCCTCCACGTCAAGGGAAACCCGGTCGTTCTCTACAACGCCTGGGATCCGGGCTCGGCCAAGATCGTCGAAAAAGCGGGCGCCAAGGCGATCGCCACCGGAAGCTGGCCGGTCGCGGCCGCGTTCGGCTACGCCGATGGCGAGAAAATCCCGCTGGAGCTTGCGCTCGACAACATCGGGCGCATCGTCGGGTCGGTCGACCTGCCGGTCACCATGGATCTCGAGGGCGGTTACGGCGTCGATCCGGAAATCGTCGCGAGAACGGTAACGTTGGCGCTGCGGGCCGGCGCTGTTGGTTTCAACTTCGAAGACCAGATCGTCGGTGGCAGCGGCCTGCATGACATTTCTGTCCAGGTAAAGCGCATCGAAGCTGCTGCGGCGGCCGTCAAGGCTTCCGGCATACCGGCGTTCATCAACGCTCGAACCGACATCTTCCTCAAGGCGAAACCGGATGCGCACGATAACGTTCTGCTTGACCAGGCCATCGAGCGCGCACAGGCCTTCGAAAAAGCCGGCGCGCACGGCTTCTTTGCGCCGGGCCTTGGCGACGAGGGCCTGATCGAGACGCTCTGCAAGGAAATTGCGTTGCCGGTCAACATCATTGCGCTGGCGCATGTGCCGCCGCGCCAGCGGCTGGCGGAACTGGGTGTCGCCCGTATCAGCCACGGCCCGGTACCTTACCGGCAGATGGCGGAGTGGCTGGAGGGGAAGGCGCGACTGGCTATTTCGGGCTAGGCGGTGATGCTGCATGCAACGGGTTTGGGATTGGCCGAAGCCTCGCAACTTCGTCATCCTCGGGCGGAGCAGGAGCGAAGCGACGTCGCGGAGACCCGAGGATCCATGCCGCGACCTCAGTTGAAGGGCGCAGCGGAACAGAATTCTGAACGTAGCGACGCTTTGAAGTCGCGGCATGGATTCTAGGGTCTGCGCCGCGTCGCTTCGCTCCTTGCTTCGCCCTAGAATGACGAAGCTATGGAGTGCTTCGGCAAACTACGAGGCAAAGCTTTCTCAATCTTCCAGCGTTCCCGACCTGGCGTCGGTGCTCTTCCTGTCGCCGACCAGCTTCAAGAGATCCTCGCCGGCGCGGATGATGCGGCGCGAGCGGCGGGTCAGGATGATGCCATCCTGCGGCGCAAACACTTCGGTGCGGCCATCGGTTTCACCCGGTGCATGGACGATGGTGGCTAGGCGCGCGCCCTTGGCGACGTGGTCGCCGGGTTTGACGTCGTAGAGCACGGCACCGGCCCGTGGCGCCGGCATCATGTCGATGTTTTCCAATGGCGCCACTAAGCCGGTGAAAGGACCCGGCGCGGGCAGGGCGCTGTCGGCGATCACGCCGCGCGCCACCAGCAGCCGGTAGAGGCCGTCGGCGTCGGCCGCGGCCAGGGCGCCATCGACATCGAGTATGCCGCGATATTCGACGGTGGTGGCGACGCGACGGTCGAGCTTGGCCATATCGGCGGGGACGTTCTGGTAGGGCATGATCGAGGCGCCCTCGAAGGTGCCGTCGGTGTCCTCGCTCCACAGCACGACCGCGTCGACGCCCATGGCGGCGGCGCAATCGGCCATGGCCGGCCACAGGCTGGTGTGGACGTAGAGATAGGCGAGGCCCTCGTCATCGCAGTGCAGGTCGAGCACGATGTCATGGCCGAGCGAGAGCTGCACCAGCCGGGTCTTCAGCCGCTGGTCGACGCTGCCAAGGGTGGTGTCGGGCAAGAGCGCTGTGTCGGGCGCGGCGAGCAGCGGAAAGCCGCGGTTGAAATTGGTGCGCGTGCCCAGATGGAAGCGGCCCTGATGCTCACCGAAATGATATTGCGCCCGGCCGATCGGGTTGGCCCAGGGCACGATGGTGAGGTTACCCTTGATGCGGCCTTCGGCCTCCGCCCTGGCAAGCATCGGCATCAGCGCGTCGATGGCGACGACGCCCGGCAACTCGCCGGCATGGAGTGCCGCCTGCAGATAGGCCGAAGGAGCAGCCTTGTCGGCTCCGGCGAAGCGGAACAGCGGGAATTCGTAGGAAACCCCTTCGCTTTCGCCGGCGATGCGTTCGATCGATTTCTGCATGACTTCCTCCATCAAGAGCGAGAGACATGCGATTTGAAGACGCCGATGTCGATTGGTCCAGCCTGCCGCGCTATGGGCGCAAGAGACTATTCAGCCGGAAGCGGGATGACCGGTGCGCGCCGGTCCAGCGCCTGCGACAGCACAGCGACGGTGACCGCCAAAAGAGCGAGCGCTGCGCCGACCAGCGGCAAATTGGCATAGGAGACACCAGCGGACAGAGCCACGCCGCCGATCCAGGCGCCGCCGGCATTGCCGACATTGAAGGCGCCCTGGTTCAGCGTGGCGGCGAGATTGGGTCCCTCGGAGGCGGCCTCGACGACCCGGATCTGCAGCGGCGGCACGACGACGAAGATGAGCAGGCCCCACAGGAAGACGATGCCGACGGCAACGCTGGCGATTGCGCCGAACTGCCTGAAGCCAACGAAAAGCAGGGCCATCAGCAGCAGCGTGCCGATCACCGTCGGCATCAGTTTCCAGTCGGCCAGTCTGCCGCCGATAATGTTGCCGATGGTCATGCCCGCGCCGAACAGCAGCAGAACCCACGTGACTGCGGCGGTCGACAAGCCCGATACCTCGGTGAGGTAGGGCTTGATGTAGGTGAAGACGGTGAACAGGCTTGCGGAAGTCAGCGCCGCGATCAGCATGGCCAGCCAGACCTGCAGCTTGCCCAGCACGCGCAGCTCGCCGCGCAGGCCGCCACCGCTTGGCTGGGCGACATCGGACGGCACCAGCCAGGCGATCGCTGCCACCGAGATCAGGCCGATACCCACCACGGCAAGGAAGGTGGAGCGCCAGCCGAACGCTTCGCCAAGTGCGGTTCCGGCGGGAACACCCAGGATGTTGGACAGCGTCAGCCCGGCGAACATCAGCGCGATGGCGCTGGCGCGTTTGTTGCGCGGCACCAGGCTGGCGGCAACGACCGAGCCGATGCCGAAGAAGGCGCCATGGCCGAAAGCGGTGAAGACACGCGCGGCCATCAGCGTCCAGTAATTGGGCGAGATGGCGCAAAACAGATTGCCGACGACGAACAGCACGGCCAGCCCGACCAGCACCGGCTTGCGCGGCAAATGCGCGGTGGCCATGGCGACGATCGGGGCGCCGAAGACGACGCCCAGCGCATAGCCGGTGACCAGCAGACCCGCCGAAGGGATTGACACGCCGAGGTCGGCCGCGACCTCGGGCAGCAGGCCCATGATGACGAATTCGGTGGTGCCGATGCAGAAGGACGCAATGGCAAGCGCAAGGATCGGCAAGGGCATGGGGCGTCCAAATTGAGACTGCGCGAAGGACGCCGCCGTGCGCAAGCGGCATTGCTGCATTGCAGCGATGCAGAAAAGGAAGAGCTTTGAAATGGGTCGCCAACAGGCTGTCAAGCCAGCGGCTTCAGTTCCTGAGCAATGGTGGGCAACAGTTCCGAGACATTCGGGTGGATATGCACGGCACGCGCGAGCGTGTCGACGGGCGCCTTGGCGTACATCAGGTCGAGCACGCAATGGATAACCTCGTCGCCGCCGGGTCCGAGCACCGAGCAGCCGAGGATCTCCCTCGTGTCTGCGTCGACCAGGATCTTCATGAAACCCTGCGTCTCGCCCTTTTCGATAGCGCGGCCGACGCGGGTCATCGGCCGCTGGCCGACCAGCGCGCGACGGCCGGATTTCTTCACCGCGGCCTCGGTCATGCCGCAGCGGCCGAGCGGTGGGTCGATGTAGAGCGCATAGGCTTCGATGCGATCACTGACCTTGCGCGGATCATTGTCCAGCAGGTTGGCGGCGACGATCTCGTAGTCGTTGTAGGAGGTGTGGGTGAAGGCGCCCCTGCCGTTGCAGTCGCCCATCGCCCAGATGCCGGGCACGCTGCTGCGCAACTGGTCGTCTACAGAGACGAAGCCGCGCTTGTCGACCTCCACGCCAGCCCTCTCCAGGCCGAGGTCATCGGTGTTGGGCGTCCGCCCCAGAGCCAGCAGCACGTGAGAGCCGACCACCGGCGGTTTGCCGGCGGAGAAGGTCACGGCAATGTCCTGGCCTTGTCTGGCGAAAGCGATGTCGTCGGCGCCGAGATGGACCGCGATGCCTTCGTTTTCGAGGATCGACAGGATGGCGGCAGAGACGTCCTCGTCCTCGCGGCCGGTCAGGCGTGGGCTCTTTTCGATGACTGTGACCTCCGAGCCGAAGCGGCGGAACATCTGTGCGAATTCGAGCGAGATGTAACTGCCACCGACGACGATGAGATGGCGCGGCAGCACGTCGAGATTCATCATCGAGGAATTGGTCAGATAGTCGATGTCGTGGATGCCGGACAGGTCTGGGACCGAGGCGCGGCCGCCGGTGTTGAGGAAGATATTTTCGGCGGTCAGCAGATCGTCGCCGACGCGCACCGTGTTGGCGGATTCGAAACGCGCATGGCCGCGATAGAGGGTGCATTTGTCCATGCCGGCAATCCAGGTCTCGAGATTGGTGCGAGCGTCGATCGTCACCTTGTCCTTGCGCGCCTTGATCCTGGCATAGTCGACGCCGACGGGGCCACTGAGCGTCACGCCGTAGTCGGCGGCGCGGCGCGCCAGATGCGCGGCATAGGCGCTGGCGACCATGGTCTTGGTCGGCATGCAGCCGGTGTTGACGCAAGTGCCGCCGACCAGCTTGCGCTCGATCAGCGCCACGCTCCTGCCGGCGGCCGTCAGCCGGCCGGCCAGCGGAGGGCCAGCCTGTCCGGCACCGATGATGATGGCGTCGAAGGTTTTCGTCGTCATGCCACCGCAGCCACGATCAGCAGACCGCCGATGATCGCCACCGCGTCCTCGATGAAGGCGGCGGGCGGATCCTTGCCGAAGGCGGCTGCGAGCCGGCCGCGAGCTTCAGCGCCGCCCAGCGTGCCGATGACAGCGCCGATGGCGCCGGCAATCAAGCCGCCGATGGTGGCGCCGCCTGTCGCGCCGATCACCGCGCCGGTGAAGGCGCCCATGACGATGCGGGCGCCGAATTGCTGCGGCACTTTACGGCTCGGCGTCGACGGCAACTGGTCGGTGACCAGTTCGACGATGGCCAGGATGGTGAAGATGCCGACAGCCGCCCAGTGATTCATGAAGCTCGCCCAGGTGCCGGCAACCGGCAGCCAGCCGAGATAAGCGCCCCAGGCAACGGCAGCCGGCGCCGTCATGGCGCGAAGACCGGCAATGACGCCGATCAGAAGTGCGAGAATGTAGAGCATGGTCGATCCCCCTCGATCACCGGGCCAAGACGGCCTTGAGACACAGGCTACCATAGGTCCAATATTTGGCCAGTACTTGCATCGGCGCTTTTCTGTTGGCCGCACTTGTGCTTTGCAAGGACGTGAACTGGAGACGCGTCATGGTCGAAAGCGAGCGCGTGAAGATGGCGGCCGGCGAATGGTACACCTGCCTCGATGATGAGCTGGAGTCCTTGCGTGTTGTCGCGCGTGACGCGGTGTTCGAGCACAATTGCCTGCCGCCGCGGCAGCGCGGCAATCTCGGGCCGGGCTTGAAAACTTTGCTCGGCAACGCCGGTGAGGGCGCCCGCATCGAGGCGCCGTTCCACTGCGCCTATGGCTTCAACATCTTTCTCGGCGACGGGGTCTTTCTCAATGCCGGCTGCACCATCCTCGACACAGCGAGTGTGCGCATCGGCAAGGGAACGCTGCTCGGTCCCAATGTGCAGATCTATTGCGCCGAGCATCACAAGGAGGCCAGTGGGCGGCAGGCCGGACTGGAGATCGCCCGACCCGTCGAGATCGGCGCCAATGCCTGGATCGGCGGCTCAGCCGTCATCCTTGGCGGCGTCAGCATTGGTGAAGGTGCCATCGTCGGTGCGGGGGCGGTGGTAACGCGCGACGTGGCTGCGAACACCACGGTGCTCGGCAATCCGGCGCGGGCGATCAAGCGAGGCTGAACAGGTCAGGACGATAGGACGTACGTCATGCGCTCGTCCTGATCGGTCCTTCTGGAGAATTCCCGCCGGTATTGCGCCGGCGATGTCTTGAGCCGTGCCGAAAAATGCTGGCGCAGCGAGGTGGCGCTGCCGAAGCCGGCTTCGAAGGCCACTATGTCCATGGATTTCTCCGTCGCTTCCAGCAAACGCTGCGCCAGTTCGATCCGCTGGCTGGTCAGCCAATCGCCAAAGCTGGCGCCGATCGATTTCTGAAAGCGACGGGTAAAGGTGCGGCGGGTCAGGCCAGCGGCCTCGGCGACGCTGTCGAGGCTATGCGTCTCGCCAAGCGTCGCACGAACTGAGTCCAGGGCCTGGGTGAAGCGGTCGGCGTCGGCGCTTCTTGCCACCGGATGCTCGATGAATTGCGCCTGCCCGCCCTGCCGATGCGGAGAAAGAACGATCTGGCGGGCGAGCCGCAATGCCGCTTCCGCGCCGTAGCGGGCGCGCACGATGTGGAGACAGCAGTCGAGACCGGCGGCGACGCCGGCCGAGGTCACGATGTCGCCATTGTCGACATAGAGCACCGAAGCGTCGACGGCGACGTCGGGATGGAGTTTCTGCAACTGTTCGGAATAGGCCCAGTGCGTAGCGGCACGACGGCCCGAAAGCAGCCCGGCCGCGGCAATGGCGAAGGTTCCGAGGCACAGGCCGACGATCAAGGCGCCGCGTTGGTGCGCCCGGCGCAACGCCTCCATCAGCGGCGGCGATGCCGGCTCGCCGAGATGATGCCAGCTTGGAATGATGACGATATCGGCGCCGTCGAGGCCTTCGAGCCCATGCGGCGGGGCAATTGTCAGTCCGGCCTCGGTGTGGATCGGGCCGGGCTTGACCGCGCAGATGCGGAAGTCGAAGCGCGGCAGGCCAAGCGCCGTCCTGTCCTCTGCGAAGACCAGGCAGGGCACGGAAAGATGGAACGGGCTGATGCCGTCGAAGGCGAGGACGGCAATGATCGGGTCGGTCATGGGTGCTTCCGGTAGTTGAAAGCGGATTGTCCCAATTCTTTCGAATGATGTCAATCGGGCCACTTTTAGCAGGCCGGCGACCCGTCTATTTTCGGCCCATCGCATTCAAGCCGGAAAGGAAAACACCATGTCTGACCTAGCCAACACCACGCCACGCCGGGCGCTGATCGTCGTCGATGTGCAGAACGACTATGACGGCGGCAATCTCGCCATCCAGCATCCGCCGTTCCGCGACAGCGTCGTCAATGTGGCGCGGGCGATGGATGCAGCGACTGCTGCCGGCATCAAGGTGGTGGTCGTCAAGCAGATGGCGCCCGAGACATCGCCGATCTTCGCTAGGGGAAGCCATGGCGGCGAACTGCATCCCGAAATCGCCAAGCGTGAGCGCGACCATTATGTCGAAAAGAACCTGCCCTCCGCCTTCACCGGCACCGACCTCGAGGACTGGCTGCGCGCCAACGCCATCGATACGATCACGGTGGTCGGCTACATGACGCATAATTGCGACCTGTCGACCATCATCCACGCCGTGCATATGGGCTTTGCCGTCGAGTTCCTGTCGGATGCGACCGGCTCGGTGCCTTACGCCAACAGCGCCGGCTACGCCTCGGCCGAGGAGATCCACCGCGTGGTCACGATCATCCTGCAGTCGCGCTTCGCCGCCGTGCTCAAGACCGCCGAATGGGTCGAGTGCCTGAAGACCGGCGCGCTGCCGGAACGCGACACCATCTTCGGCTCCAACCAGCGGGCGCTCTCGCGCAGCGCTGCTTAGGGTTATCCGAAAACAGAAGGGCGCCGCATCGCTGCGGCGCCCTTTGCGGTTTGAACTGAAGGATTTTAGAACAGGCCTTCGATCTGGCCCATCTCGTTGAGGAAGATCTTTTCCGAGGACGGCGCCTTGGGCAGGCCGGGCATGGTCATGACCTCGCCGCAGATGATGACGACGAAGCCGGCACCGGCCGAAAGCCTGACCTCGCGCACCGGCACCGTGTGGCCGGTCGGCGCGCCGCGCAGGTTCGGGTCGGTCGAGAACGAGTACTGCGTCTTGGCCATGCACACCGGCAAGTGGCCGTATCCGGCGTCTTCCCAGGCCTTGAGCTGGTCGCGCACCGACTTGTCGGCGATCGCTTCCGAGCCGCGATAGATGCGCTGGACGATGGTGTTGATCTTCTCGAACAGCGGCATGGCATCGGGATAGAGCGGCGCGAACTGCGAAGCACCGGATTCGGCCAGTGCCACCACCTTGTTGGCGAGATCCTCGATGCCGGCCGAGCCGTGCGCCCAGTGCTTGCACAGGATCGCCTCTTCGCCCATCGAGGCGACATAGTCCTTCATCGCCTGGATCTCGGCGTCGGTGTCGGAGTAGAAGTGGTTGATGGCAACCACCGCCGGCACGCCGAACTGGCGGATGTTCTCGATGTGGCGGCCGAGATTGGCGCAGCCCTTCTTCACCGCTTCGACGTTTTCCTTGCCGAGGTCTTCCTTCTTGACGCCGCCATTCATTTTCATGGCGCGCACGGTGGCGACAATGACGGCCGCCGCCGGCTTGAGGCCCGCCTTGCGGCACTTGATGTCGAAGAACTTTTCAGCACCGAGGTCAGCGCCGAAGCCGGCTTCGGTGACGACGTAGTCGGCGAGCTTGAGCGCCGTCGTGGTGGCGACGACCGAGTTGCAGCCATGCGCGATGTTGGCGAACGGGCCGCCATGCACGAAGGCCGGGTTGTTCTCCAGCGTCTGCACCAGGTTCGGCTGCATGGCGTCCTTCAACAGCACGGCCATGGCGCCGTCGGCCTTGAGGTCGCGGGCATAGACCGGCGACTTGTCGCGGCGATAGGCGACGATGATGTCGCCGAGGCGCTTTTCGAGGTCCTTCAGGTCGGTCGACAGGCACAGGATGGCCATGACTTCCGAGGCGACGGTGATATCGAAACCGCCCTCGCGCGGGAATCCGTTGGCGACGCCGCCGAGCGAGCAGATGATTTCGCGCAGCGCGCGGTCGTTCATGTCCATGACGCGGCGCCAGACGACGCGGCGGGTGTCGATGCCGAGCTCATTGCCCCAGTAGATGTGGTTGTCGATCAGCGCCGAAAGCAAATTGTGCGCCGTGGTGATGGCATGGAAGTCGCCGGTGAAGTGGAGGTTCATGTCCTCCATCGGCACGACTTGCGCATAGCCGCCGCCGGCGGCACCGCCCTTGACGCCGAAGTTCGGGCCCAGCGAGGCCTCGCGGATGCAGATGATCGCCTTCTTGCCGATGCGGTTCAGGCCGTCGCCGAGACCGACCGTGGTCGTGGTCTTGCCTTCGCCGGCCGGCGTCGGGTTGATGGCGGTGACGAGGATCAGCTTGCCGTCCTTGTTGCCCTTCACCGATTTGATGAATTCAGCTGAGATCTTGGCCTTGTCGTGGCCATAGGGCAGCAAATGTTCGGTCGGGATACCGATCTTCTGGCCGATCTCCTGGATCTGCTTTTTCCTGGCGCCGCGCGCGATCTCGATGTCGGACTTCACTTCGGCCATGACGGCTTTCCTCTGGATTGGACGATGGAGGGGACGGGTTGATCTTACTCGCAGGCAGGTTGGACCCGGGCGCGGGCATGTTCTAACCCTGTCGCTGCCGCGGCGTCAACTTTCATGCAACTATGTTTCCTATAGAGAAAATTCCTCTGCGGACCGGCCGACCTGTCATCGGTTCTTCCTGGCTCCGTTGCCGCGCCGTATAGAAGCCAGAGGACACGCCGCGCCGCCGTCTCAAAACAGCCGCACAATGCACGGAATGCGACAGAGGCGACGGCGCAAATTCGCCATCGCTTGGTCCCTAATGGAACAGCGCTACTGCGTCAGAACGTTGCTGATTTCGACCATGTTGGAGCGCACCCTGAGCACATAGAAGCCCATCGTCGTCAGATGCGTCGGCAACAGCCAGCCATCCTCGCGGCCATTGGCGATGATGAAAGGCTGGATCTTCAGCGCCGAAACGAACTGCGAGTCCATCGTGTCCCACAGGTTCTGCAGATGCTTTTCCTTGATGACGTCCTCGAAGTCGGCCTGGGCGCCCTTCATCAGGCCGTAATAGCCGTAGAGCTGGCCATAGGCGAACCAGTAGCGGTCGTCGGCGCGGAAGTCGAACCAGCCATTGTTGTGGTTCTCGGCGCGTTCCTTGAGGATCGCCGAGGTCGAGCCGATGTCGGACGAGATGCGGTCGATATACTGTTTCAGATTGTCGGCGCGGGCGTCGAATGTCGCCTGGCAGGTGGCAAGGCGAGCGTTGAAGGAACGCAGCATGCGCACGGCGTCGCGATAGTAGCTCGGTGTCGGCGTCTTGGGGCCAAACGGGTTCAGGCCGAAATACCAGGTCTCCTCGTCGAACTGCAGGTTGCCGCGGGCATTCTGCAGATCGCTGTCGATCTGCGAGGTGGTGCGGACGCGGCCGAGATTGTCAGCGAGTTCGGTCGCGGTGCGCCGCACCGCCTGGTTGATGCCGCGCTGGAAGGAGGCCTTGTTGTCCATCCACGGCGTGTTGTCCCAGTCGATGCCGAACAGGCCAAGCTTGTAGAGGATCATCGACGAGATCCAGGCATTCTGGTTGACGTTGAAGTCGGTCAGGTCGGCGGCGATCTGGGCAATGCCGGAGTTGCCGCAGGTCTTGGCCGTGTCGGTGCCGGCGCCGGCGGAGACCTGTTCGCCGGCGGAGACATTGCGCTTCTCGAACGTGTAGGTGTCGGGATAGTTCGGGTTGAAATTGTTCCACCACTGGGTGGCGTAGAAGAAATTGGCGTAGAGGCCGATCAGCACCAGCAGGGCAAGGCCGACCGCCGCCTTGAGGATCCAGCCGCGCTGCGTGTACCAGCGCCCGGCCCACAGGAAGGGCCACAGGATCACGCCGATTAACAGGCCGATGCCGCGGCCAATCCACTGGAAAATGCGGGTGAAGAAATTCACGATCGGATCGAGCATGGCTGTGTCACCCCCTCAAAGCATGACGCCAAAAAGTTGCAGGCTTTTTGGATAACATCATGCGCCAAAACAAGAAGTTAGAACGACATAACGATTCATTTCGTTCTAAAGCGCGTCGCGTCGAACGGATTCATGCGACGCGCTTTAGGTCTTTGGTCTATGCATGTCGTTCTCCCAAAACCGAGGTCACTTTTGGGCGACATGCATTAGTCAGTCAGGCCGTAGAGGCGTGTGCGAAACGCCACCTTGTCCTTCAAATATGTGGTTTTGAGAACGTCCACAACATGCGATCGCCACGCGTCGCTGAAGCCGCCATAGTCCTCATAAAAGCCGTCCTTGTTGAAGATGTAGCGCGAGACGAAGTCCGACGGTACGAAATCCGAGATCAGCCGGTTGGTCAGCCAGGCGTCGGGGTGGTCAGGCTTGGCGCGGATGACAAGGAAACGTTGCTGCGGGAAGACATCCTCGATCTTGAGGTGGCCGAGTTGGGCGATCTCGCGCTTGGCGGCGTTGAGGAACGGAAAATTGCCGTCTCTGGTGATCAGGTCGGCATGGCTCTGGATCCAGGTCTGCAGCCAGACCTTGTCGACATCGGTCAAATTGCGGTTCGGCTCGGCATCGCGGATCAGCGCGCGCACCACCATCTCGGCGCGGTGCTCGAGATAGCCCGAGGTCTCCACCCAGGAGGCACGCGGCAGCTCGATGCGGCCGGTGGTGGCGAGGAACTTGAACACCTTGTCGGCGTCGTTGATGGAGAGATAGCTGACCTGCCACGGCCGCGAGCGGCGGAAACCGGGGGCGGCCGGATCGCTGATCACCGTCGTTATATCCGGATCGACGAACACGTAGAGGCCGCCGAAGTGGCTGGTCCAGTAGGCATTGTGGCGGAAGATCACCTGGTCGGGCACCAGCGCGTTCTCGCGGACGTCGCCGCAGATCTTGGCGAGCTCCACCATGCGGTTCAGCATGTCGCTGTCGCGCCAGGCATCGGGCTCCTGCTTCAGCCGGTCCACGAGCTTGCCGAGTTCGGCGGCCTTGCCCAGCACATCCTCGGCCGACAGCACCTTGAATTCGACCTGGCTGATCGACAGCAAATCCTCGATGTCGTTGACCTTGGGAATGGAATCCTCGATCTCGCCGTAGATGACGTCCTTGATCGTCAGCGCATCGATGGCGCGCCGGTTCCTGGACATGAACTCGAACATGAGTTGCGAGGTGTTGGAGAAGGCGGTGTGCACCACCGGCAGGTCGATCTGCGACGGCGTCAGGATGATGAAGCGGCGGTTGACCTCGTTGGGATCGAGATAGTCATAATCATCGCATTCCTCGGCCACTTCCGGCGAGAAGCCGGTGCGGTCGATCTGGAAGCTCTTCAGCTTGGTCGGCTTCAAGCCGAACGCGGCGAGCGCTTTGTTGTAGCGCTGGATCAGATGCGGCTCGTCGACCGTCAGCAACCGGCCGTAGATCAGCTCATTGTCGCGCAGAAGATCGGGCTTCTTGGTAGGTTTGGCGGTCAAGGTGCATCGCTCCCTAGGAGCGTGCCAGCACCCCCCTCTGGCTTGCCGGCCATCTCCCCCTCAAGGGGGGAGATTGGCAGCGTCGTCCATGCTGCTTTTCCAGATAGGTCGAAGATTGGCGAAAGCGATGATGGAAGTCGATCTCCCCCCTTGAGGGGGAGATGGCCGGCAGGCCAGAGGGGGGTAGGCGCGCACTCACGCATTCCACAGCCCCTTCTTCTTCATCTCCTCCATCTCGCGCGCGGCCCGCTCGCGCAGACGGGCGTCGCGCAGCAGTTTTTGTACGGCGGAGTCGTCGGACTTGTCGGAATAGCGGAACTCCGAGTCGGCGTAGCGGTTGATCTCCTGCATGACCATGTCCATCGAAAAGGGGCCGCGCAGTTCCTCGATCATCGCTTTCTTCTCGTCATAACCCTTGTGCATGAAGACTTCCGGCTTCTCGAACCAGTCGTCGGGAAGCTCGATGTCCATGGCGCGCATCTTGATGGCGTCGGTGACGTTTTTGATGGCGCGGCCGGTGAAGCGGGGCTCGGCATCCTTGATCAGGTGCAGATAGGTGCCGATGTCGGCCATCGATTTCGGTGCGCCGTTCTCCTTCATGTAGCGCTCGTAGACCTTCATCAGCCCGTCTTCTTGCGGCTTCTCGTGCCCCTCATAGGCTTCGGTCACGGCGCGCTGGATTTCCTGCGCGGCGTAGAGATCGTGGTCGCCGAGCGGGATCTTGTGGTTTTTTCCCGCCAGCAGGACAAAAATATCGATGTAGTCGTTGCGGCTCTGCGGCCCGTCGACCAGCCAGCGGGCGCCGGCGCGCTGGCGCAGCGCGTCGTCGACATTTTCGGGATAGTTGGAGAACATGCCGAACGAGCAATTGCCGCGCACCACGGTCGCGGCACCGGCGAAGGCATCCATCAACACGCCGGTGATTTCCTGCTGGCCGGCCGAGGCGCGGTCGTCTGAGCGGCGCGCCGCCACCTGGTCGATGTCGTCGATGGTGCCGAATCCGATGACGCGCGGGTTCAGCACATTGTTGATGAACTGGCGGCAGTTCTGGCCTGATTTGCCCTGATAGGACGAGATCTGGTCGACGCCGAAATTCTCGTAGGCGAAGGGATAGCCGGCGACCTGGCAGTAGCCGTTGACGAGGCCGGCGATCATCTGGATCAGGGTCGTCTTGCCGGTGCCGGGGGCGCCGTCGCCGATGAAGGTGAACAGGAAGCCGCCGAGTTCGACGAACGGATTGAGTTCGCGCTCGAAGTCGTAGGCCATCAGCATCTTGGCGAGCTTGACCGACTGGTATTTGGCGATGTGATTGCCGACGACCTCTTCCGGCTTCTTGAATGTCATCACCAGCGGTTTTGAACGCTTGCCCGGCGCGACGTCGAAACCATCGAGGGTGAAATCGTCGGCATCGATACGGATATGCGCGTTCTCGAACGGGCCGATGCCGTCGAAGCGGCCCTTGCGGGCCAGCAGCCCGTCGATGGCGACGCGGGCGAACGCACGCGCCCTTGTCATCAGATCGGCGTCGTCGGACGATCCCGATATCGCCTTGTCGAGGCCGGCGAGGATAGACTTCACCGCATCCTGCGGCGTGTCGAACAGGAAGTCCGGCTCGGGGATGTCGTTGGGTGCCTCGCCGTCGCTGTCGATCAGCTGGAACAGATAGGAGGCGAGGCTGAAGGCGGAGATGTAGGCGGAGGCCGACAGAAGCTTCTTGAAGGTGGACGCCTCGTCGCCTTCGAGCGGCGCGCGGGTGTTCCTGGCCTGCAGACTTTCGAGATCCGAACTTTCGGCAAAGACATCCGATATTGCCAGCGCGATCGCCGTGCCGCGCCGGGCGCGAAACAACAGCGTGTGCTGCGGGATGGTCAGCAACTGGTCGTCGGGATGAACGGCGCCGACGGTCTTGGCCAGCTCGACCTCGCGCGTGCGACGCACGGAGCCGACCGAGACGGTCGAGACAAAGCGGCGGTTGGTGCCGGCAAGTGCTGTGCCGGAGGAGCTAGACGGGTCCTCCAGCACGACGACGCGGGTGATGAAGCTCTGCGCGGTGGCGCGGTGCTTCTCGATGGCGGCTTCCGGGATGGTGGTCAGGCCGGTATCCATGAAGGGTGCTCCGTGGTGTGACGGTCAGACGTCTGAGATGACCTGTCCGTTGGACAGAATGTGAACCTTGTAGCCGGCAAAAATCTTCTGCGCCTCGCCGGCGGCGTAGAGCGCCTGATAGGCCTCGTGCGGGATCAGCGCATGGTTTTCGTAGCTCGACACGCCTTGGCGCGCGGCTTCCAGATCGTCGGTGTTGATGAAGAATTCCTGCGTCGTCTTCTCGCTCGAAAACAGGCCCTTGCGGCCGGGCTTTTCTGCCTTGGAATAGACCTCCTGGATGGTCCAGGTCAAAAGCCAGGCATTTTCCGGCTTGCGCACCTTGGCCAAAACCTCGGTCACCGTCGAATTGTTGTCGGTGATGCCAGCCGAATAGAACGGGCCGAGCACAACGCGGCGCAGCTGCTTGGGGTGCAGCGGCTCGAAATCCTTGTCGAGATTGACCGCGATGGTCGCCGGCGACAGCGTATAGGCGGAGTTCTTCTCGGTGAAATCGTCGAAACGGTGGGCAAGCTCGGGATTGAGCAGGCCATCGACCGGCAGCGGAATGTCAATCGTCTCGTTCAGCTTGCCGTTTCTATCGACAAGCTGGCGAATCATCGTTTCGGACGAATCCTCCACTGTCACCATGTAGACTAGCGGCAGGTTGGCGCTGCCGTCGAACGTCGCCCAGTGGACGAGATAATAAGGCCGCCCCGTCTTCGGATTGACCGAGACCTTGGCCGTTTGCGCCAAGGTGAACGGGCCGAACGTGTTCTCGCTTTTCACGTCCTCGAGATAAAGCCGCTCGGCTATCGACTTCTGCAGCGCCGCGGGGAATTCCTTGTGGCGCAGGATGAAGTCGGCCATTTCCTCGCGCAACTCGCCGGCGAGCGGAATGTTGGCAAGCCGCGCGTCGGCCTGGCGTCGGTCGTTTTCCAGTTCGAGCAAGTTCTGGAACACCGGAAATCCGCTTTCGGCGCGCGAAATGTGGAATGTGTCCATGAAGCCGAGCCGGTTGCGCCAGCAGGAAAACGACTTGTCGAGCCTGGCGATGTGTTCGGCGACGATCTTGGCGACGATGCCATGCCGGTAGAGCGGCGAGCGATCGTCGCGCATGAACACTTCAAGGCCGCTGAGTGCGGCCGTGATGGCGGAAAAATACCGTGCCGCCGTTTCGTTTTCGGGGGTCATGCCTGTGCGCTCGCGGGCAGTCCTGTCACTCCTAAGACTGCACGTAGTTCGCCGAATTGTGCTTCTTCAGCACCTCGTCGAAGCGGCGGGCAAAGGCATCGTCGGCCAGCTTCTTGCGGCGCTGGATGTCGGCGGTAGCGACCATGTTCTTCTCGTGCATCTCGAGCAGGTCGCCGATGTGCTTTTGCGAAGCAGCACCGATGCCGGCCATGGTTTCCTCGGCGGTGTTGTCGACCTGGCTGCCCAGCGTGTTGATCTTGTGGGCGACGTCCTGCTGGGCGGCGGTCTTCAGCGAATCTTCCAGCGCTTTGTAGAGCACGATGCGCTGCTCGGTATCGATGGTCAGCTTGTTGATCAGCGTCGATTGCGCGGCGATCTGGTTGTTGAGCGAATCGACGAAGGTCTGGAACATCGAGGTGTAACGCTCGAGCGTCTGGCTCTCGGCCAGCAGCTCCTGCTCCTTGGCCTGCTTTTCGTTGTATTCCGTCGCCAGCTTGGAGCGTTCGCCTTCGAGCTGCGTGCGGTCTTTCTGGCTGGTCGAAGCGGCGATCTTGTTTTCGATGTCGAGCAGCATCGGGTTGAGCTCCTCGATGCGCTTCTGCACGGCTTCGAGATTGGTCATGGTGGTCTTGCGGCGCTCGATAACCTGAGACAGGCTGGTTTCCGAGGTCTTGTAGCGTTGGTCGAGAACCTCTTTCTGCGCCTTCAATATGCCGACGATGGTGTCGGATTTGACCAGCAGTTCCTGCAGATTGCCGGCCAGCGACATGTTGCGAACGCGGTCGGTGCGCATGCGCTGCTTGCTCTGGCTGGAGAAGATGCCAATGAATTTTTCCCAGCCGGTGTAGTTCTTCATGCTCTCGAACTCGGCGCCGAAGACGTTGGTGGCGTCCTCCAGCCCGATGATCAGGTCGGCAATGTTGCCTTCCATCACCTTCTGCTGCTTCAGCACATCCTCGATGCGGGCGTTCTCGAGGTCGAAATTTGCGTCGCCGATCTTCTTGTCTGATGTGGCAAGCGTATCAAGCATGGTGCCGGATTGCTCGATCTTGGAGCGCATGTCCTGCACGACCTGCTTGGTCTTGGCAATTTCGGCGTCGAAATTCTGCAATGTCGCCATTGGGGCCTCCCGCTTCGGCATGACGTCGCTGGTCGCGAACAGCGGCGAATATATGTGGGGCATCAGGGGATTGAAAGACGTGAAGATAAGGGCGGCGTGAAAACAAAAAAATTCGTCAGGGTCTTGAAAGCCAGTGAAGGCGTGGGCTTGGCGTGATTAGCTTGCCGACCAGCCATAGTTCAGCTGTCATTGAACTTTCATGCTGCAAGGCGAAGGCGCACGGATGCCTTTGTATTGGGCAAACCACCGAAGCAATCGCGGCCGCGATATGCGAGGAGAAAGCCGGCTTTACAGAGCTGGCGAACAGCGGATCAGGGCTTGGGATCGGCCTTCAGGTAGGCAATGACATTGGCGATGTCGTCGTCCTTGGCCAGGCCGGCAAACGCCATCTTGTTGCCGGGCACTTTCAGCTTGGGTGCCTTGAGATACTCGGCGAGATTGCCTTCATCCCAGACCAGGCCGGCGGCGCCGGCACTCTTCATCGCCTCGGAATAGCGGCCAAGAAAACTCTCCGCACTTCCGGCGGTGCGACCAACGACGCCCAGCAGATGCGGACCGACCTTGTCGCGGTCGGTGGCTGCTTCATGGCAGGCCATGCACCGGTTGAAGGCCTTCTTGCCCAGGGCCGGGTCGCCGCCGGCATGGGCCACAAGCGAGCTGGCAAGGAGAAGGATGCTGGCGGACGAAGCGGCTCGAAACATGCTGCCCCCGGAGAGTTCTGGCTGGCGGCCTTATAGTACCGAGGCTTTAACAAACGCTGCATCGCGGAAACAAACGCTGCATCGCGGCGGGATTGCGGAAGACAGGCCCGCGAGTCAGGCCTGTTGTGCCAGATCGCGGCGCAGGAAATCATTCAGCCGCTCGACCGCCTGGGTCGTCGACAGCGGGTTGCGAAGGATGCCGATTTCGAGGTCCGGCAGCACCGGAAGCCCTTCATTGCCGCCGACGATGCGCAGCGACGGTGGTACGCTGCGCAGGGCGAGGCCAGCCACCGCGAGCCCGGCCTGGACGACGGCGATCAGGCCAAGCAGAGAGGCGCTTGAATAGGTACAGCGATAGGAGCGGTCGGCATCGCCAAGCGCCTGCAGGACATTCATCCTGGCGGCGCAGCCCGGTTCGAACAAGGCGACCGGAAGCGGATCGGTCTCCCAGGCGACATGGTTTGATGAGGCGACCCAGACGAAGCGTTCCAGCCGGATCACCTCAAGCGGCTGCTCCGGCAAGCGGGTGATGATCGCCAGATCCAGCCGCCCCTCCGCCAGCGTCTTCACCAGCGCGGTCGACTGTTCGCAGATCAACTCCACCGTCACCAGGGGATGCTCCGCCGCGAAGCGTGAGAGCACGGGCGGCAGGAGGAAGGCGGCATAATCGTCGGGCACCCCCAAGCGGACGCTGCCTGTTTCCTTGGGCCGGGTGACACTTGCCCAGGCTTCATCCGACAGTTTCAGCAACCGGCGCGCATAGATCAGGAAATCCTCGCCGATCGCATTGGGAGTGACGGTTCTGGGACCACGCACCAGAAGCTGGTTGCCGACCATCTCCTCCAGCCGCTGCATCTGCATGCTGACCGCCGACTGGCTGCGGCCGACCCTGGGTGCTGCATTGGAAAGGCTGCCGCTCTCGACGACGGCGACAAAGGTTTTCAGCAGATTGAGATCGAGTGGCGCGGCCATGGTGCTATCAGTATATCGAATAGGTCATCACAAATCTATTCGCTTGTTTGAAGGTGGCGCCAGTGACCAGATGGTTGCTGGGATCGCTGGGAAACCACCACATGACGGACGCCTCGACAGCCCGCTTTCCGGCCGCGAGCCTTGCTCTGGCAATGGTGATCGCCGGTACGGTCGGCGCCTTCGCCACGGAATCGGGGCTGCATCCCGTTGCCGTCGTCTTCTGGCGATGTGTGTTCGGCGCGATATTCCTTTTCTTATGGTGCCTGTTGCGCGGCTATCTGCCGGATCGGACGCTGTCGCCGTCTCGGCTTGCCCTTGCAGCACTTGCCGGCGTGTGCATGGTGCTGAGCTGGACGGCCTTCTTCGCCGGCTTCGCCATGACATCGATCGCCACGACGACGATTATCTACCATATCCAGCCGTTCTTCGTGGTCCTGATCGGTGTCGTCTTCCTCAAGGAGCGCATCTCGCTCGACCAACTGCTGTGGATGCTCGGTGCGTTTCTCGGCGTCGTGCTGGCCAGCGGCCTCGTCTTCGCGCACGGCCACGACGATGCCAACTGGGCGCCGGGCATTGCGCTGACGCTGGGCGGCGCAATGCTCTACGCCGTTACAACGATCCTCGCCAAGGGCCTTGGTCAGCAGCGCGCCGAAATTACGGTACTCTGCCAAACACTGGTTGGGGTCGTCATGCTCGCCCCGTTCGCCGGCATCGGCCAACATATTGCGCCTGCGTCATGGGGCTGGCTGCTCGGCATCGGCGTGCTGCACACTGGCATCGCCTACGTGTTGATGAATTCGGCCTTTCCGCGCCTGACGACACCGGTGATCGGCGTCATCACCTTCATCTATCCCGTCGTCGCCATCATCGTCGACTGGGCGATCTATGGGCATCCGCTCGGACCGGCGCAGGCTGCCGGCATGGCGCTGATTGCAGTGGCGACGCTGGGTGTGCGGCTGGGTTGGCGGTTTCCGAAGTGGCGTGTCTCGACCGTATGAGCCCGGTGCAATTCCAAGAAAAGCACATAGCGCTCCCCCTGGGAATTGCTCCAAAAACCAAGAGACAGAGTCAGCCCTTGATAAAGCCGATGAAGTCGTCGGGCGCGGCGCGGCCCATTTCTTCTTCCCAATGACGGCGGCAGAGCGAGACATAGACGTCCTTGCCGATCGCCACCTGCTCGCCCTGGCGCGCCACTTTGCCATCGGGGCCGAGGCGCACGACCATCGTCGCCTTGCGGCCGCAGCGGCAGATTGTACGCACTTCGCGCAAATCGTCGGCGATGGCCAGCAGCGCGCGCGAGCCGGAAAACAGCTTGCCCTGGAAATCGGTGCGCAGGCCGTAGCACATGACCGGGATATTCAGCCGGTCGGCGATGCGGGCGAGCTGCCAGACCTGCTCCTCCTCGAGGAACTGCGCCTCGTCGACGAAGACGCAATGCACTGACGTATGCGCGTGATGATCGGCGACGCGGGTGAACAGATCGTCGCCATCGCGGAACATCTCGGCTTCCGTCTCCAGGCCGATGCGCGACGAGATCAGGCCGGTGTCGCCCTTGCGGTAGTGGCCGGCGACGAACAGCATCGTGCCCATGCCGCGCTCGCGATAATTGTAAGAGGCCTGCAAGAGCATCGTCGTCTTGCCGGCGTTCATAGTCGCGTAGTGGAAGTAAAGCTTGGCCATGCCGCTCTTTTAAGCCGACTTGCCCTGATACGGGGAGGGGCGGTCGCCCGCATTCCCCTGAAAAAGCCCGCCCGTCTTCGAAAAAACCGTCCGGCATGGCAAAAGCGCCTGATGTGTCGCTGATTGGCCAGCCCGCGCCGTTGATCGTGATTGTCTTAATGCTTGAAACCACACCAGAATGGTGTTTGGCTGACGAAACAAGGCGGGCATAGAAACCGTAGCTACGCTTCGCCAAAGAATCACAATGGGAGACTGTCTATGTCGCGTATGAACTCTTTCGTCGCCGGCCTCGGCCTGGCGGCTTTTTTGTCCACCAGCGCTGCCTTTGCCGGCGATCCGGCGAGCTGCAAGGCGGTGCGTCTTTCCGATGTCGGCTGGACCGACATCCAGGCGACGACCGGCGTCGCATCGGTACTGCTCACCGCGCTCGGCTACGAACCGCAGACGATCCAGCTGTCGGTGCCGGTGACCATGGCGTCGCTGAAGAACAAGGATCTTGATGTCTTCCTCGGCAACTGGATGCCGTCGATGACCAACGACATCAAGGACTACACCGCCGACGGTTCGGTCGAGACCATCAGCGAAAACCTCAGTGGCGCCGGCTACGGTATCGTCGTGCCGACCTATGTCGCGGACGCCGGCGTCAAGACGCTGACCGACCTCGGCAAGTTCAAGGACAAGTTCGACGGCAAGATCTACGGCATCGAGGCCGGCAATGATGGTAACCGCATCATCCTCGACATGATCAAGAACCCGAAGGACAATCTCGAAGGCTTCGAGCTGGTCGAATCCTCGGAGGCTGGCATGCTCACGCAGGCCGAGCAGTCGATCAAGAGCAATGAGTGGATCGCGTTCCTCGGTTGGACGCCGCATCCGGTGATGGGTGCCATGAAGATCACCTATCTCGATGGCATGGGCGACAGCGGCTTTGGCGCAGCCACCGTGCATACCAATGTGCGCAAGGGTTACACCACCGAGTGCCCGAATGCCGGCAAATTCATCGCCAACCTGAAGTTCAATCTCGACATGGAAGGCGAGATAATGGACGCGATCCTCAAGGGCGCCGATGCCAATACGGCTGCGACCGACTGGCTCAAGAAGCATCCGGACGCGGTTGCTCCATGGATTGCCGGCGTGACCACTTTCGATGGCGGCGACGCGGCTGCAGCCGTGAAGACTGCGCTCGGAAGCTGAGCAGGTCTTGCGTTCGGCGTGACCGATCAAGAAGGGCAGTCACTTTAGAAGGGGCTGCCCTTTTTCATATCCTGTGACAAGATGACCGTCCGGCAAGGACGGCGACTGTCAAAGAGGGGCAAGATGGATCCGATTTCAAAATTCTTTGTCAGTTACAAGATCCCCATAGGCGAATGGGGCAAAGCGTTCTTCACCTTCCTTACCGACAATTTCAACACCTTCTTCCGCGGTCTCTCCGGCGGTTTGAATTTCCTGCTCGACGGAGTGGTCGACACGCTGCTGCTGGTACCGCCGGTCCTTCTCATCGCGCTGATTGCACTGCTTGCCTATTATCTGCAGCGATCGAGAGGCTTGGCCATGGCTGTCTTTCTCGGATTGCTGTTCATCCTCAACCAGAACCTCTGGAAGCAGACGGTAGAGACGCTGGTGCTGGTGGTTGCCGCCGCCGCCGTCTCGATGGCCATCGGTGTGCCACTCGGTATCTGGGCGGCGCACAAGCCGAAGGTCTATCGCGTCATGCTGCCGGTGCTCGATTTGATGCAGACGCTGCCGACCTTCGTCTACCTGATCCCGGTGCTGACGCTGTTCGGCCTCGGCAATGCGCCCGGCCTCATCGTCACCATCATCTTCGTCATCCCGACCGCGGTTCGTCTCACGCATCTCGGCGTTGTCTCGGTGCCGAAGTCGATCGTCGAAGCCGGCGAGGCGTTCGGCGCCACCAAGAGCCAGTTGCTGTGGAAGGTGGAGCTGCCCTCGGCGCTGCCCACCATCATGGCCGGTCTGACGCAGTGCATTATGCTGTCGCTGTCGATGGTGGTGTTTGCCGCACTGATCGGCGCCGGCGGCCTCGGCACCGAAATCAACCGGGCGCTGGGTTCGCGCAAGATCGACCTCGGGCTTGAGGCGGGCCTCGCCATCGTCGTTTTGGCCATCGTGCTCGACCGGATGACCCGCATCGCCGTTGGAGGCAAGAAATGACGGTCGCCGTCGATTTCCGGAACGTCGATATCGTCTTCGGCGCCGACCAGGCCGGATCGCTGAAGATGATCGACGCCGGAGCCAGCCGCGCCGAGATCCTCGACAAGACCGGCAATGTACTGGGTTGCGCCGGCGCCAGCCTGACCGTGAACGAGGGCGAAATCTCCGTGCTGATGGGTCTCTCCGGTTCGGGCAAGTCGACATTGCTGCGGGCGGTCAACCGGCTCAACGTGGTGTCGCGCGGCCAGGTGCTGGTCAAGGATGGCGACAAAACCGTCGACGTCGTCACCTGCGACGAGGCGACCCTGCGGCGCCTGCGCCAGAAACAGGTGGCGATGGTGTTCCAGCAGTTCGGCCTTTTGCCCTGGCGTACGGTGGAGGAGAATGTCGGTCTCGGCCTCGAACTCGCCGGCGTACCGGAAGCCGAGCGCAAGGAGCGCGTGCAACGCCAGCTCAAGCTGGTCAATCTCGACCAGTGGTCGAAGAAATACGCGCATGAGCTGTCGGGCGGCATGCAGCAGCGCGTCGGCCTGGCGCGGGCCTTCGCCACCGAGGCGCCGATCCTGCTGATGGACGAGCCGTTCTCGGCGCTCGACCCGCTGATCCGCACCAAGCTGCAGGACGAATTGCTGCAGCTGCAGGCCGAGTTGAAGAAGACCATCATCTTTGTCAGCCACGACCTCGAGGAGGCGCTGAAGATTGGCTCCCACATCACCATCATGGAGGGTGGGCGCATCGTGCAAACCGGCGCGCCGGAGGACATCGTGCTGCGGCCTGCCAACGACTATGTCCGCGACTTCATCGCCAATGTGAACCCGCTGTCGGTGCTGACCGCCTGGAACGTGATGCGCGACCGTCGCGATCTGGAGCACGGCAAGGATGGCTGGGTGTGGCTCGACCGCCGCAAGACGACGCGCTTCAAGATCGATGATCACGGGCTGGTGGCGGCGGCCGAACGCGACGGCAAGCCGGCGGTGTGGGTGTCCTGCGCCGACGTCGAAGCCCAGCCCGAGGAAGTAGCGCAGGTGTTCTGGGCCAACCCGGGCACCTCGCTGAAAACCGTCATGCTGGCCATGCACCGCTCGCAGACCGCTCCTGTGGCGCTGTTCGACGACCAGTCGCGCTTCGTCGGCGCCATCGGCATCCGCGATGTGCTGAGCGCGGTGCTGCGGCGGTAACGCCAAATTCGTGGACGCCGCCGCGGGCAGCGGAGGCTGCTTGAATGCTTTTTATGCCGCCAGCGGCAGGCGCAGTTGCGTCAGCAGGCCACCGCCCGGGTTGTTGGACAGGCGGATCTCGCCACCCGCGGCGCGCGCGATGTTGCGGGCAATGGTCAGGCCGAGGCCCAGACCGCCGGTCTGGCGGTTGCGCGATTGTTCGAGGCGCACGAACGAGCCGAACACGGCGTCGATCTGTGCCTGCGGTATCCCAGGCCCTTCATCGCGGATGGTGAGCAGGATCATGTCTTCCGACCGGCGCAGCGAAAGATGCGCCTTCTTGCCGTAGGTGACCGCGTTCTGCACCAGATTGGTGACGCAGCGCTTGAGCGCGACCGGCCGCGCCATGCAGATCAGCCCGCGCGAACGGGTCTCGTCGTCGAACGACACGTCGTCATAGCCGTCGGCGATCGATTCCACGAGCGACCAGAAGTCGATGCGTTCGTTCTTCTCTTCCGTCACCTCGAAGGTGGCGAAGTCGATCACCGAGCTGGCAATGCTCTCGACATCGGCGAGATCGTGCGCCAGCGCCTCGCGGACCGCCGATTTGCGCAACAGCTCCAGGCGCAGGCGCATCCTGGTCATCGGCGTGCGCAGATCATGCGCCAATGCCGCCGCCAGATGTTCGCGGTCCTCGACATATTCGCGCAACCTCGCCTGCATGGCGTTGATCGCCTTGGCGGCGGCACGGACCTCGCGGCTGCCGCTCTCGGCGATCGGTGGGCTCTTCAGATCCTTGCCGATCCGGTTCACGGCGGTTTCCATCATCCGGTAGGGCGCCGTCAGCCGGCGCAGCGACCAGATCGACATGATCACCACCAGCCCTGCGATCAGCGAATAAAGCGGCAGGCTGTCGAAGCTCAGGATCGGGCCGACGGGCGTGATCGGTTCGGTGAAGTTCAGCCATTGGCCGTCGGCGAAGCGCAGCGAGGCCGTCAGCTTGTCGCTCTGGGCGAAGTCGGCGGCCAGCACCAGAAGGTCACGCTCGACCTGTCCGATGTCGGGTCCCGGCGCCGTGCCGTCCGCGTCATCGGCCTCGCGCGTCGCCGGATCGCGGCGTACGCGTGCATCGGTGATGCCGAATTTCGACAGCCGGCCGACGAGGATGTCTTCGAGTTCGGCCAGTTCGTCGTCGCCGGCGATCGACGAAGTGACCGCCGGCGTGTCCGAGACGGTGAGCGCGTAGGTGGAGTTGAACAGGCCGGTCGCCGTCGCCTTGCGCTCGTCCGGACTGGCGTCATGCATGAGCTGAACCAGCGAGAAGGCACGGTCGTTGAGCCGGTAGAGGTCGACGACACCGTTGGCGGCGGCGCGGTCGCGCGACACGATGTAAAGGGTCGCGACCTGGCTGATCAGCAGGCCGGCAATGACGATCAGCAGCACCCAGACAGGCAAGGTCTGCGGCAGGAAACGTCTCATTCGGAGGTCGTCTCGGGCAGGAACTGGTAGCCGCCGCTGCGTACGGTCAGGATCAGCTTGGGCGTCTTCGGGTCGTCCTCCATCTTGCGCCGCAGCCGGCTGACCAGGATGTCGATGCTGCGGTCGAAGGAATAGTCGCTGTCGCCGCCGGACAGCTCGATGAGCTGGTCGCGGGTCAGCACGCGCTGCGCGCTCTTGACGAAGGTCTGCAGCAGATTGAATTCGGCCATGGTCAGTTCGACCCTGACATCGTCGGGTGCGATCAGCCGGCGCCGAGCACAATCCATCGTCCAGCCGGCGAAGCGGTAGATCTGCTTGGTGGTGGCGCGCTTCGGCTCGGCGGCGCCATTGCGCCTGAGCACGGCGCGGATACGCGCCAAAAGCTCGCGCGGGTCGAAGGGTTTGGGCACATAGTCGTCGGCGCCCATTTCCAGGCCGACGACGCGGTCGGTCGTCTCGGTGACGGCGGTCAGCATGATGATCGGCGTCGAATACTGGGCGCGCAGGTCGCGGCACAGCTCCAGCCCGCTTTTGCCGGGCAGCATCACGTCGAGGACGATGAGGTCCACCTGGACGCGGCGCAGGATGGTCTCCATCTCGATGCCGTCGGCGGCAACCGAGGTGTGCAGGCCCCGCTTCTGAAAGAATTCCTGCAGCAGGTCGCGGATACCCTTGTCGTCGTCGACGATCAGTATGTGTGCGTCGGATTTCACAGCAGCCCTGTCATTGTTGCCAAGCCCTTCTGTCTTTGATTGCCAAGCCCTTCTGTCGCAACCCACACGATAGAATTCAGGCCATATGTTGGCCAGTGGCTATGACGGGTTCACACCGGCTTTCTCAGACACAATCCAGAAACAAAATTCTACAGTTCAGAAAAACTCCTGAAAAATTTCAAGGGCATAACTGGTCTCGTGGCGGTCAGGTCATCGGCTGCGACGCTAGTCTCCGGGTTTACGGGTAAACCGATGCCAAGATTGTCGATCAGTTTGTTGGGTGCGTTGCTGGGCTTCTGCCTGGTCACTGCCGCTGTCGGACAATCGGACGCAAAGGTGACGCTCACAACCCGGAGCGAACGGTGCGCCAATCTTAGCCACCAATTTGATGAAGCCCTCGAAACCCATGCCACGGCAACGCAGGTCTCCGCGGCAAAGGCACTTCAGAGAAAGGGCAACCGGTACTGCGCCGCCAAGAAACAGGCGCAGGGCATCCGGATGCTCGCCAGTGCTTTGAAGCTGCTTGGAGTGACGCCGAACGACCCGGTTCAGTAACACTCCGAAACTTGACCCGCATAAAAAGGAAACGAAGCCATGAAAAAGTCCATCCTCTCCGCAACCGGTCTCGCCGTCGCTCTCGCCTTCGCGATGCCGGCTCTCGGCAACGCCGCCGCCACCACGACCGCTGCTCCGGCTGCTTCGACGACCACTGCTCCGGCGACTGCCGCTCCGGCCAAGGCTGCTCCGAAGAAGGTCGTCAAGAAGACCGTCAAGAAGCACAAGAAGGCTGCCGAGAAGGCCGTCAAGAAGGACGCCCCGAAGACCTAATAAGGTCCGGCGCAAAATGCCGGCCTGTTGACCAAGGCCGCTCCAGCTGGTTTCGGCTGGAGCGGCCTTCTTCCTGTCCGAACCGCTGAAGCCCTGACGTTGGCGATGAAGCGGGTCGATGGGTTCAACTGATCTTGACGAAGTCTGGCACCGGCAGCTTCCGCCTCGACTGACACTTAACCCGTTTGCAACGCCGACCGTGTAGGACAATCCGCATGAAGAAGCGGCTTTCGTCCATTTTGCGCTCGATGGTGATCGGCGGCCTGGTTGCCACCGGCGTCGCCAGGGTGCTGATCCTGTTCACCGCCAGCCCGGTGCCCGATCCGGCCACCGGACGCACCGAGCCTTCGCTGTTCGCGCCGGCGATTTCCACCAGCTGGGACTACATCACGCCGGCACAGACCTGGCTGCTGGTCGTGCTGACCGGCGCGACGCTGATCTGCGTCGCCGCGTGGCCGATCGCGACCTGGCTGGAACGCCGGGCGGATGCCGGTGGAAACCGCTTTCGCCCCGATCTGCCGTCCGCCACGACCGCGCGGCAGATTCCAAGCCGTCGGATGTTCGGTCGCCAGGGCCGTTGAACGGCAAACGACACTTTCCCACATAGGTGTGAATAGCCGCGCCCGGCTTGCGGCGTTGATCAAAATAGACGGCTGCTTTCGCTGGTGCCAGAATGGCGAAGGTCGCTTACGCAAATGGTCGGTTCCAATGCCTGAAATCACCACAAAACCGCGCGTCCAGGTCAAGCCGCAGGTCGAACGGCCAAAGCTCTACAAGGTCATCCTCATCAACGACGATTTCACGCCGCGCGAGTTCGTGGTGACGGTGCTGAAGGGCGAGTTCAAACTCAGCGAAGACCAGGCGCATCGGGTGATGATCACCGCGCATCGGCGTGGCGTCTGCGTCGTCGCCGTGTTCACCAGGGATGTCGCCGAGACCAAGGCGACGCGTGCCACCGATGCCGGCAAGGCCAAGGGCTATCCGCTGATGTTCACGACGGAGCCGGAAGAGTAGCCCTACCGTCCTTCGCGGTACCACATCGAACCCATTGCCAGAAGCAGCAGGCCGAGGCCGAGGAAGCCGCCGAACAGCGGCACGCGCGAGACGGCCTTGAGCACGCTGTCGTCCGTGGTGCGCAGTCCGATCCAGTCGTTGCCGGACGCGGCACCAGCCGAGCGCACCGGCACGATGGAGGGCAGCGTCACGTCGCTGCCAAGGGCTGTGGACGACGCCAGCCGGCGCACGCTGCCGCCGGTGGCTTCAGCCGGCGCCTTCAGCCGGCTTTCGGTGGAAATGACGTCGGCGAATTCCGGTGCGTTGACCGGCCCGACATGGGCGAGCGCGGTGAGGTCGCCATTGGCGACCTGATAGAGGCCGATCTCGCTGGTCTCGACGCTGCCGAGGAAGACGCCGGGCTCGGATTTCTCGATCTTGACGGTCAAGGTCTTGCCGGACGGGGTGATGATCTGGGCGGGGCCGGGATCGTCGGCCATCGTCTGGCGGCGGATTTCCAGCACCATGCCGCGGCCGTCGGCGGTCAGCCGCTCTTCCTCGAGTTCAGGCTCCTTCATCAGCCAGTGGGCGATGCGCCGGTAGAGCTGGACATGCGGGCCGCCGCCCTCGAAGCCGCGCGCCCACAGCCAGCCCTGATCGGACAGCAGCATGCCGACGCGGCCTTCGCCCTTGCGGTCGAGCAACAGCAGCGGCCGGTTGTCGGCGCCCTTCATCACCACTGCGCCTTCGGGATTCTGCACGCCGATGGTGCGGAACCAGCGGCTCCAGTGCGGCGGCTCGGTAGCAGAGCCATCCAGCCCACGCGTCACCGGATGGCGCTGGCCGAGTTCGGTGAGGCGCGGATAGAAGGCCTTGTCGACAACTTCGCCGGTCGGCATTGCCGGCAGGGCCGCCATCAGCGGCGTGCGCGCGATCGAGCTTTCGCCGGCATATTCGGGGCCGGCCGCGATCAGCAGCGCGCCGCCCTTTTCGACATATTCGGAGATGTAGTCGTAATAGAGGATCGGCAGCACGTCGCGGTGCTGGTAGCGGTCGAAGATGATGAGGTCGAAATCCTTGATCTTCTCGACGAACAGCTCGCGGGTCGGGAAGGCGATAAGCGACAATTCGTTGATCGGCGTGCCGTCCTGCTTTTCCGGCGGCCGCAGAATGGTGAAGTGGACGAGATCGACCGAGGCATCGGATTTCAGCAGATTGCGCCAGGTGCGCTCGCCGGCATGCGGCTCGCCGGAGACGAGCAGGACGCGCAGGTTCTCGCGGATGCCGTCGATCAGCGCGATGGCGCGGTTGTTGGTGTCGGTCAGTTCGCCCGGTTCGCGGTCGATGGCGAGTTCGACGATGTTGCGCCCGGCGCCCGGAATGGTCACCTGCAGCGGCATCGCCTGGCCAACGGTGGCGTGCTCGACCGCGACCTGTTCGCCATTGACCGAGACGCGCACATCGACCGGGCCGGTTTCGTTTTCGGTCGAAATGACGCGGTAGGTCATGTCGAGCGGCTTGCCGACAAGGCCGAAGCGCGGCGCGTTCTCGAAGCGGATGCGGCGGTCCTTTTCGTGGTCGTTACCGGTGATCAGGGCATGCAGCGGGGCGTTGAAATCGGGCGCGCCCGGGGGGGCGTCATGGACCTCGCCGTCGGTGATCATGATGGCGCCGCCGATGCGTGACGGCGGCACGTCGCGGAAGGCGCCTTCCAGCGCACCGAACAGCCGTGTCTCGGTGCGCTCCTCGGCGGCCTCGGATTTACCCGCCTCGACGAGGCGCACGTCGAACTGTTTGAAGCGGCCAAGCCGCTGCTGCAGCCCCGCCAGCGCTTCGTCGGTCTGTTTGGTGCGGTCGCCGATATCCTGGCTCTGGCTGCGGTCGACAATGAGAGCAACGACGCTTTTCAGCGGCTCACGCTCCTCGTTGAGGAACACCGGGTTGAACAAAGCGGCGGCGAGCGCCAGAAGGGCGATGAAGCGGAAGACCGAACCGCGCTGGCGAAACCACAGGCCGACCAGCGCAAGCAGCGCCAGCGGCACCAGCGCCAAGGCCAGCAGTGGCCAGGAGATCAGCGGTTCGAAGGAGATCGACCAATTCATTCCTTACCCTCCCATCTGGGAGGGTCGATCCGCGGAGGTGCAATAAAAGACATCATCTTACTGCCCCAGCCGTTCGAGCAGTATGGGCACGTGCACCTGGTCGGATTTGTAGTTGCCGGTCAGCATGTACATCATGATGTTGACGCCGGCGCGCAGCGCGTAAATGCGCTGCATCGGGTCTGCCGGCACGGTCGGAAGCAGCGGATCGCCGTTCTCGTCGACCGCCCAGGCGCCGGCGAAATCATTGGCGGTGATCATGATCGGCGAGACGCCATCGCCGGTACGCACCGGCCGGTTCTCGGCGTTGCTGGCGTCGAGCGAGGCCTCGACCCAGAGCGGGCTGCCGGCGAAGCGGCCGGGGAATTCGGGCAGGATGAAGAAGGATTTGGTCAGCACGTGGTCGGACGGTACCGGTTCCAGCGGCGGCACGTTGAGGTTGCCGAGGATGTCGCGCAGCCGCTCCGTCGCTGGGCTGGTCGAATCGGCGCCGATGCCGTTGGCGAACTGGTCGCGGGTGTCGAACAGCACCGTGCCGCCCTGCTGCATATAGGCGTCGATGCGGGCGATGGCGGCCTGGCTGGGCATCGGGGCGGCCGGATCGATCGGCCAGTAGATCAGCGGATAGAACGACAGCTCGTCCCTCGATATGTCGACGCCGGCCGGCTCGCCCGGTTCCAGTGCCGTCTTTTCGACCAGGAAGCGGGTCAGGCCCTCGAGCCCGGCGCGGCTGATCGAATCGTCACCCGGCACGCCGGTCAGCACATAGGCGATGCGGGTCTTCGAAATCGCCTCGATGGCCACCTCGTCTCCCGGCGTGGCGTCGTCGGCGCGGGCAAGGTCGGCATGACCGAACAGGCTACCCAGCGCAATAAGGACCGCGGCGGTGGTTGCCACGGCACCGGCGCGACGCGGCCGGCGTGAAAACAGGCCGCCCATCCAGAACACCGCCAGCGTATCAAGCAGCATCAGCACCAGGGCGGCCGCGACCAGCGCGCCTTTCAAATTGCGCGATTCGTCAAAGGCATACTGGATCGAGGTGATGGGAACAGTGATTTGCGGGCGCGCCAGCGGAGCCAGCGTGCTGTCGGCTTCAAGCAGATTATGGGCAAATACACCTGTCTCGGAACCATAGAGACCGGGCGGGTTTTCAAAAGTCACCGGCAGCGCGCCGGCGCCCGGTACAAGCGGCCGCGCGTCCGGCGTCGGCGGCACCAGCGAGCCGTCGGCTGCAATCATGCGATAGGGCGCCAGCGACGCCGCGGCGGCTTCGGCATTGGCGATGGCCGCGCCCTGGTTGCGCGACAGCTGCACGATGCGGCGCAGCATCTCGACGAAGCTGCCAGAGATCGGCAGGTTCGACCAGGTTGCCTCAGGGGTGACGTGGAACAGCACCAGCGTGCCCTTGCCTTTCTTCAGTCCGGTGACCAACGGCGTGCCGTCGGCAAGGGCCGCCCAGGTGCGCTCGACGATATCGGGTGTCGGCTCGGCCAGCACCTGCCTGCTGACGGTGACCTCGGTCGGGGGCGCCAGATCGGCGAACGGGCCGGCCTTGGGGAATTCGGTGACAGGCTGCGGCGACGTCCATGATAGCGCGCCGCCGAGCGAACGCTCGCCGGTGCGAAGGCGGACCGGCAGCAGATCGTCGTCATCGCCCGCGGTAGCCAGCCGCGAACCGGCGAAACGCACCAGCGTGCCGCCATTGTCGACCCAATCGACAAGCCTCTGCCGGACTTGTCCGGGAATGGTGCCGATATCGGCCATGACGATCATCGCGGGCTTCTGGTCGAGGATCTGCGGGATGGCGTCGGCAAGATCGGCGCTGGAGGGTTCGACCAGATCGGCGAATGGCTGCAGCGCCCGCCTGATGTAGTAGAGCGGCGACAAAAGCGGCTGTGCCTGGTCGGCCTCGGCCTGCGACAATAGACCGACGCGCCGCCGCTTGGAGCTTTCGTCGAGCACGCGGACCGCACCGGCCTGCCGCTCGCCGTCGAGCGCGATGGATGCGAAGTCGTTGCGCAGCTCGAACGGCACCGCCATGGTGCCGGTGGCGGTGGTTTCGCCAGGCGAAAAGGTCAGCGTAGCATCGGCGATGCGGCGGCCCTTGTCATCGAAGGCGCCGGCGGTGACCTGAGCCGGGGCAGGGTCGCCCGGCGCGCGGATGGCGGTCAGTGCAAAGCCGTCGACCTGGTTGTCGGCGGTGGTCAGGCCGGTCAGCGACAGCCTGTCTGCGGTTGCCCAGACGACACGGGTGGCATTTTTCGACAAAAGTGTGTTGAAGGCGGCTTCATCGCCTTTTGCCGCCAGGCCGTCGGCAAGCACGGCGACACTGGCCCCGGGCAAGGTCTCCAGCACGCCGGCGACGCGGGCATAGACGGCGGGCCGGTCGGTCGGGATCGGCCGCGGCTTGGCGGCACGCAGCCGGTCAAGGGCGGTGGCGGCATCGAACGGCCCGATCTCGGCATTGGCCTTTTCGGCGGTGAAGGCGATGACGACCGGCACGCCGTTGGAGCCGGCGTCGTTGATCAGCCGCTCGGCGGTGGCGACGCGTTTGCCCCAGTCGGCGGCACTTGCCCAGTCATTGTCGATGACCAGGGCAAGCGCTGCACCCTCGGCCGGCAGCTTTTCGCGCGGATTGAAGACCGGGTCGGCCAATGCGGCGACGATGAGGGCCGCCATCAAGAGCCTGAGCAGCGTCAGCCACCACGGACTCTGCTGCGGCGTCTCCTCGCGCTTCAGCACGCGGGCCAGGATCTTCAGCGGCGGGAAGATTTCGGTCTGCGGCTTGGGCGGCGTCAGCCTGAGCAGCCACCAGATCACCGGCAGTGCCAGGAGGCCCCACAGCACCATGGGGGCGCCAAAGGAAAGCGGCAGCCAACTCATGCGACAGCCTTTCCTGGCCGATCGCCACCGGCGATCGTGCCGGCACGACCGTCAGCGGTCGGCCTGACCGAGGGGCCATCAGTGGTCATCGCCATGTGCAGCCGCACCAGCGCGTCGGAAGCCAGCCGATCGGTGTGGTTGACGGTAAAGCTCCAGCCAAGCCGTTTGCACCAGGCTGCCAGTTCGTGGCGTCGGGCGGCGTAGAGCAGGCGATACTCATCCCCCAGCATTTCGGCGCGGCCGGCGGTCAGCTTGTCGCCGGTCTCAGGATCGGTGAACTCGGTTCGGCCAGCATAGGGGAAGGTCTCCTCGGCCGGGTCGGCGACCTCGATCAGGTGGGCACGTACGCCGTGGCGGGCCAGCACGTCGAGCCAGGCCATCGTCTCTTCGACGGGATCGAGGAAATCGCTGACGATGACGATGTCGCAGAAGCGCCTGATATCGGACAAATCGGGTTTTGCCGGCAAATCGCCGGCATGCATCAACTGGGCGGCGATGCGTTCGGCGCCGTTGCGGGCGGTGAACGGATCGGTGAGGCCCGGCCAGGCGATGCGCTCGCCGCTGCGCGACAACAGCTCGGCCATGGCCAGCGCCAGCACCAGCGCGCGCGATTGCTTGGAAACGCTGGCGCCGGTCGATTTGTAGAGCATCGACGGCGAGGGGTCGGCCCACAGCCAGACCGTATGGGCGGCTTCCCATTCGCGGTCGCGCACATAGGTGTGGTCGTCGCGGGCCGAGCGGCGCCAGTCGATGCGCGAGGAATCGCCCTCGACATAGGGCCGGAACTGCCAGAAATTCTCACCGATGCCGCGTTTGCGGCGGCCATGCCAGCCGGCGATCACGGTGTTGACGATGCGCCGCGCCTCAACCAGCAGGTCTGGCACAAGCGAGGCCCGCAACCGGCCACGGGCGAGCGCGTCACGCGTCGCTGCCGGAGCCTGGACCTCGCCGATGCGCGGCATCAAATCCCTTTCACGAGTTTCGCCACCACGTCACGCACGCTGGTGCCTTCGGCGCGGGCGGCGAAGGTCAGCGCCATGCGATGCTGCAGCACCGGCTCGGCCAGCGCACGCACGTCGTCGACCGAGGGCGCCAGCCGTCCGTCGTAAAGCGCGCGCGCCCTTGTGCACAGCATCAGCGCCTGGCTGGCGCGCGGGCCGGGGCCCCACGCGACGTTCTTGTCGGTTTCGGCGTTGCCTTGGCCGGGACGCGCCGAGCGCACCAGCGTCAGGATCGCTTCGACGACGCTTTCAGGCACCGGCATGCGGCGGATCAGCGTCTGGATCTCCTTCAGCCGCACCGGCTGCAGCACGTTTTGCGCTTTCGCGTCCTCGATGCCGGTGGTTTCCAGAAGGATGCGGCGCTCTGCCTCGATTTCGGGATAGAGGATATCGACCTGCATCAGGAAGCGGTCAAGCTGGGCCTCGGGCAACGGATAGGTGCCTTCCTGCTCCAGCGGGTTTTGGGTTGCCAGCACGTGGAAGGGCGCTGGCAGGTCATGGCGGGCGCCGGCAATGGTGACGTGGTATTCCTGCATGGCCTGCAGCAGCGCCGACTGGGTACGCGGCGACGCGCGGTTGATCTCGTCGGCCATCAGCAACTGGGCGAAGATCGGCCCGGAGATGAAGCGGAAAGAGCGTTTGCCGGTCTCGTCCTGCTCCATCACTTCGGAGCCGAGAATATCGGACGGCATCAGGTCCGGCGTGAACTGGATGCGACGCGAATCGAGGCCGAGCACGATGCCAAGTGTTTCGACCAGCTTGGTCTTGGCGAGGCCCGGCACGCCGACCAAAAGCGCATGTCCACCGGCCAGCAGCGCCACCAACGTGCGCTCGACGACGCTTTCCTGTCCGAAGATGACCCGGCCGACCCCGTCGCGGATCCGGGAGATGTCGGCAAGCGCCTTTTCGGCCTCGGCGATCATGTCCTTTTCGCTGATCGGGCTTTCCTTGACCATCACGCTCATGCCGCATCGATCCTTGTGGTTGGAATACCATGGTTGGAACAACGGCTGCACCATACCATAAGTTGCCGCGATTCGGCCTCGCGTGGCGCCTATGTCGAAACTTAAATCACAGACTTAGGCTGACAAGCGGAACAACAGTGACTATTTCGTGACCATGACGGGACCCTTGGGACATCGTGAAGAAAGCCTGACTGGTGCCACCGAGGCGCGTGGCCTCGAGGCGCTCATCTCGCGCGCCGCCCGTGCCGGCAAAGGCGCGGCACCCGTCGAACGCTGGAACCCCAACTTCTGCGGCGATCTGGACATGGAGATCAAGTCCGACGGCACCTGGTTCTATCTGGGCACGCCGATCGGGCGCATGCCGCTGGTGCAGCTTTTCTCCTCGGTGCTGCGCAAGGACGCCGATGGCAGGACCTATCTGGTGACACCGGTGGAAAAGGTCGGCATCCGCGTCGCCGATGCGCCGTTCATCGCCGTCGAAATGGACGTTTCGGGTAGCGGTGAAGCGCAGACCATCACCTTCCGCACCAATGTCGGCGATGTCGTCGAGGCCGGGCCGGAACGGCCGCTGCGCTTTGTCGACGAGAACGAGACCGGCGGATTGAAGCCCTATGTGCTGGTGCGTGGCCGTCTGGAGGCGCTGGTGGCGCGGCCGGTGATGTATGAACTGGTCGGGCATGGCGAGGAGGTCGAGATCGGCGGCGAGACGATGTTCGCGGTGCGCTCCAAGGGCGCCGTGTTCCCGATCATGCCGGCGGACCAGTTGAAGCGGCTGAGCGCGTGATGGACCAGGTGACGCCGGCGCCGTTTTCATCCGCGGATTTTCGCGCGCGTTTTGCCGTGCAGCCCGATGCGCATGCAGGCGACGATTATGGCGATCATCGCTTTAACCCCGGCCATCCGCGCCTCAATCAGGGCATGGCGCTGCGCAATGCCGCGGTGCTGATCCCGGTGGTCGATCATGAGGGCGATGCGACGGTTCTCCTGACCAAACGGGCCGAAAAGCTGCGCAGCCATTCGGGGCAGGTGGCATTTCCCGGCGGCACAATCGATCCGACCGATCCGAGCCCTGAGGCTGCGGCGCTGCGCGAGACCTTCGAGGAGATCGGGCTTGGCCGAGACCGCATCGAGATCATCGGCCGCATGCCCGACTATGTGGCCGGCAGCGGCTACCGCATCGCGCCGGTGCTGGGCATCGTGCTGCCCGGTTTCCAACTGACGCTCAACGCCGACGAGGTCGACGCCGCTTTCGAAGTGCCCCTGCGCTTCTTGATGGACCCGGCCAACCACAAGCGCGACAGCCGTATGTGGAACGATCTCGAATGGTTCTTCTACGACATGCCTTACGGCGAACGGCGCATCTGGGGCGTCACCGCCGGCATCATCCGTACCCTCTATGAAAGGCTTTATGCGTGAGTGTCTCGATCGCGGACAGGGCCGACTGGCTCGGCGACAAGCATCTGCAGCGCCTGCTGTTCGCACTGGCCGAAGGCGGTGAAGAGGCGCGAGTCGCAGGCGGCGCGGTGCGCAACACGCTGATGGGCCAGCCGGTCGCCGACATCGACATCGCCACCACCTGCCTGCCGGAGGAAACCCTCCGCCGCGCCGAAGCGGAAGGGTTCAAGGCGGTGCCAACCGGCATCGAGCATGGGACAATCACCGTGGTTGCCGGCGGAAAACCTTATGAAATCACCACCTTGCGCGCTGATATCGAGACCGACGGGCGGCGCGCGAAAGTGTCGTTCGGGCGCGACTGGAAGCTCGATGCTGAGCGGCGCGACTTCACCATCAACGCGCTCTATGCCGGGGCCGATGGCAAGGTGGTCGACCTGGTCGGCGGCATTGCCGACATCGAGGCGCGCCGGCTGCGATTCATCGGCGACCCGGAAGCGCGCATTCGCGAAGACTACCTGCGCATCCTGCGCTTCTTCCGCTTCTTCGCCTGGTACGGCGACGGGCGGCCGGACGCCGAAGGGCTGAAAGCCTGTGCCCGGCTTAAGGAAGGGCTGGCCCAGCTTTCGTCCGAGCGAATCTGGTCGGAACTGAAGAAACTTTTGTCGGCGCCCGATCCGTCACGGGCGCTGCTCTGGATGCGGCAGGCAGGTGTCTTGACCGCAGCGCTGCCGGAAAGCGAGAAATGGGGCATCGATGCCATCCATGGGTTGGCCAAGGCCGGGAAGGATCTGGGCTGGGCACCCGACCCGCTGCTCAGACTGGAAGCGATCGTGCCGCCCGATGCCGCGCGCATGAAGACGCTCGCCGAGCGGCTCAAACTCTCGACCGCCGAAGCGGATCGCCTGCGTCACTGGGCGCTTGCCAGCGCCGTCGAGCCGAAGACGACCGAGGGCGAACTGGCGAAAAGGCTCTATCGCGGTGACCGGCAGGGGTTTGTCGACCGTCTGCGGCTGTCGCTTGCGGCAGCCAGGGTGCGCGCCGTCGAGGACAATGAGGCGCTGCTCGAAGCCGGTGGTTTTTCGCGCCTGCTCGCCTTCGCCATCAAATGGGAAAAGCCGTTGTTTCCACTGAAAGGTGCCGATCTCTCGGCGCTCGGCGCAACTCCGGGGCCGAAACTCGGCGAAGTCCTCAGGAATCTCGAGGCGGAATGGGTCGCAGCCGGGTTTGCCCCTGATCGCGACGCGCTCCTCAAGCGCGCCGCCGAAGCCTTGAAGGCCGGGTAGATCAGGCCGCGTCGCGGGTCTTTTCGATGCGCGAGCGGATCGCCTCGATCATCGTCTCGCGGATCACCGTCTCGCCATGCGTCTCGCGCATGTGCTCGACGGCACGGCGCATGACCTCGGCCTCCTCGTCGGCACGCGTGTGCCAGTCACAGCCGGGCACGAGCGACCCGCAGTGAAATTCCTTCATGGGATTTTCTCCTTTTCCTCCGTGGAGCCCGAGGCTCCGGCACTTTTTTGGCTGACGGTCCAAATCCGAGATCGGATCCTGGGGCCGCGAGCGGGAGAAGCATAACACAGATGGGGTGGCATTGGTTGCAGTCAACGGCGAAAAGGCGGAGCAGGCGCTGCTCCGCCCTCTTACGCTACCCCCAAACAGGACCGGATATCGTCTCATCCTGCTCTGGCGGGCAAGCCATCATTTTGCGACCTTGACGGCCTCGGCGACCTTGTTCTTGCCCTTCATATCCCATGAGACGCGGACCTTTTCACCGACCGTCAGGCCAGGATCCTTGAAGGTTTTGGGAAGCGTAAAAGACGATCCATCATCGAGGACCAGGCTCATGGCCGTCGTGTCAAAGGTCTTGATCGTTCCGGTGGTGTGCTTGACGGCGGCGAATGCCACTGAACCGGAAGCGAGAAGGGCAGCGGCGGCAGCCGAAACAATGATCTTGCGCATTGCGAAGTACTCCTGGAAAGGCGGGTATCTTTTTGACGAAGATGTCCCGCATCGTCTTGGGCCGTCCGGTCGCGTCGGGTCGCGGCTCGCTTTGTCTTGACGCAATTCCCGTCGGAAAGCCGTTTCGCACTTTCCTGGAATTGCGCGCAGGCGAGCCGCCGGCGCTTCCCGACCCGGCGCCACAAATAGACTAGTCTTTTCAACAGCCTATTAGACGGAAAAGAAATTTTTCGCCGCACCGTGTGCCACATTCCATGCCCATTTCGAGCGAATGGGACATCAATGCGGCTCACGCCGGGCTCACCATTTTGTTACGGCCAGCGGACCTCGGGTGGCAGGCTGGAAAGGATGGACGCGACATTGCCGCCGGTCTTCAGTCCGAAGATGGTGCCGCGATCGTGAAGCAGATTGAATTCGACATAGCGGCCGCGGCGGATGAGCTGTTCGTCGCGGTCGCCATCGGTCCAGTTCTCGTTGAAGTTGGCGCGCACGAGGTGGCCGTAGACGACGAGAAAAGAGCGGCCGACATCCTGGACGAAGTTGAAATCGGCATTCCAGCCGCCTTTGTCCTCGCCCGAATGCAGCCAGTCGAAGAAGATGCCGCCGGTGCCGCGCGGCTCGTTGCGGTGCGACAGATAGAAATACTCGTCGCACCAGGCCTTGTATTTCGGGTAATCGGCGACGTCGGCGTTCTTCTCGCAAGCGAATTGCATGGCGCGGTGGAAGGCGACCGTGTCGGGGTCGTCCTGCGTGCGGCGGCTGTCGAGCACCGGCGTTAGATCGGCGCCGCCGCCGAACCATTGGCGAGATGTGACCACCATGCGCGTGTTCATGTGCACGGCCGGAACGTTTGGGTTCCAGGGATGCGCGATCAGCGAAATGCCAGATGCCCAAAAGCGCGGGTCTTCCTCGGCGCCCGGCATCTGCTTCCTGAATTCGGGTGAGAACTCGCCGTGGACGGTCGAGGTGTGGACGCCGACCTTTTCGAAGACGCGGCCGTGCATCATCGACATGGTGCCGCCGCCGCCGCGCCCCTCGTCACGTTCCCATGGCGTCTTTTCGAAGCGGCCGGGCGACCACGAGGCCAGCGGCCCGCCAAGATCCTGCTCGATCTGCTCGAAGGTGGCGCAGATGCGTTCGCGCAGCGCCTCGAACCACAGCCTTGCCTTCATCTTCTTCTGTTCGATGTCGGCGGGCAGGCCTGCCGGTATTTCTGGTCGTTCCAAGTGCCGTCTCCGGTTGGGGCGGCGAGTCCCACAAATGACTCGTCTTTTGCCGGCGCGATCCCTAATCTCTTAAGGGCAAGGGTCAAGTCACTTTGGTTTTGCGCATGATCCTTTCCGAAACTCGATTCCGATTTCGGGGTCATGCGCCAGGTGCAAGGAGTTGTTTCGTGCGCACCCCGGCAAGACCGCCGCTGGATGGCCTGAAGAAAAGGCTCGACCAAAGCCGTGCCGAGCGTGTTCGTATGCCGCGCGACGGTTTCCTGCGCGAGACCTTCGTGCTGCCGCGCTCCGATGCGCGGCTCAAGGCCAAGGAATGGTTCGAGCGCTTTCCCAAGCAGGCCTACTGGACCGAGATCGAAAGCTGGTTCGAGCGGCCGGGCGACTTGATTGAGTTCACCATCAGGCGGTTGCCTGCGGCTGACTAGGATGTCCTCGAGAGAGGCGGAGCAACCAGCCTTCTTGCCCCTGTCCCCTCGCGCGCCAGCCGGTCGCCCTTGTTACGCAGCGGGCATTTGTCGATCGACATGCAGCCGCAGCCGATGCAGTCGGTCAGCCCGTCGCGCAGTTTCTTCAACTGGGCGATCTTGTGATCGAGCCCGTCGCGCCAGGCGGTCGACAAAAGGTTCCAGTCATCGCGCGTCGGCGTGCGGCCTTCTGGCAGCGATGCCAGGGCTTCACCGATCTCGGCCAGCGAAATGCCGACCTCCTGCGCCACCTTGATGATCGCCACGCGCCGCAGCACGTCACGGCCGTAGCGGCGCTGATTTCCCGCCGTGCGGTGGCTGCGGATCAGGCCGCGGGCCTCATAGAAATGCAATGCCGACACCGCCACACCGCTGCGCATGGCGACCTGGCCGACCGTTAATTCCGTTATCGGTGCCATTCCTGATTTTCCCGCTTGACCTCAAGTTAAGCTGAGCTTGTAGCGAAGAAACCCGGGGTCTGCAAACGAAGGAGAAGGCGATGTGTGCCTGGGTAAGAATGAGTGGAGAAACCACTGTCGTCGGCGGCGGCAAGCATGGTGTTGTCGATGGGTTGCGGATCCTATCCGAGTTGCCGGATGGCTTCGCCCGCCGCCATGGCGACCGAAAGCGCGACATTGATGCTGCGCGCCGTGCCCTGCATGGGGATGGTCAGCCGCGCATCCGCCGCCTGATGGACAGGATCCGGCACGCCTGCGGATTCGCGACCGAACAGCAGAATGTCGCCTTCGGCGAAGGTGAAGTCGGTGTAGGCCGTCGTGGCTTTGGTCGACAGCAGCACCAGCCGGTGCGAACCAGCCTTGCGCCGTTCCTCGAAGGCGTGCCAGTCGACATGCCGGGTCAGGGCAGCCATTTCGAGGTAGTCCATGCCGGCTCGTTTGAGCGCTTTGTCGGAGAGCGGAAATCCGGCCGGTTCGATGATGTCGACGCCAAGTCCGAGGCAAGCGGCGAAGCGCAGGATTGTCCCGGTGTTGCCGGCGATATCCGGCTGGTAGAGCGCGATGCGGAGACGACAGTTCATTTCCGCGTCTTTCTAATAAGTGGCAAATCGGCCACAGCGGGCTCGCGGTTTTGGAAATTGCTGGACCTGCGGGTGGCCATTTTCTGCGAAGTCGGGTATGTCAGCTCCATTGTCAACCCGAACCGATGGAGGGGTAATTCATGATGACCATGCACATCCAGCGCCCCTCTCGTGGGCTTACCTGCCTGCCGGCGGTTTCGGTACGACGATTCTCCTGACTCTCTAAGACTTGATCGCACCGATTCCCGCCGAAACGATTTTTCGGCTCTCGAAGGAATCCTGCGATGTTTTTCAAAAAGTCAAAAGGGCTAAACGCCCCAACTGAAGCTGTCCGGACCGATGCTTATCGTGCCCCGACCGATGCTTATCGTGTCCAGACCGACGCAATGCGTGCCTCCGGCCGAATGCCGGCGGACGATGTTGCTTCGCCTTTTTATCTCTATTTTCACACGGAGGACGGACCGATGTTCGATCCCTACAGAATACCCGGCTCAAGGAGCCTGCATATTCACCGACTGCCGACCTGGGCGCTGCTGATCGGCGACACCTATTCGTCGGCGGTTCACGCCGAGGTTCGCCGCCGGCCGCATCGCGGCATGCTGCCGGATGTCGATTTTTCGCGCGCGGTTCCCGATCCGAGCCGCCCGTCGCTGGTGCGCCGGATCATCCGGCTGGTCAGGCCGGGCGCGAAAAATCGGGCTGGCGGCACCGTGTCGTCAGGATCGGCTGGCGCAGCTGTCGGCGAAAAGCCCGCGAGCCCCTATATTGCACGAGGGATGGCCGACGGTCCGGGTGATTCTGGACCGTCGGCCCTTGATGCCATGGGTACCGGGGATTTCGTACGCTCACGTGCCGCGTAAGCGGCAAACACATTTCACAGGCATAACCTATGTTGTTGTTTAGCTGGTTTGAAAAAAGGCTCGATCCGTTCCCCGCAGCGGAACCGGTCGAGCCGCCCAAGACGCTGGTTGCCTTCTGCCTGCATTATACGCGCGGCGCATGGCCCTATATCCTTTTCGACGCGGTGCTGGTGACGGCCATCGCGATTGCCGAAGTATGGATGTTCGGCTTCCTCGGCCGCATCGTCGACTGGCTGTCGGGGCAGAATCGCGAAACCTTCCTGCAGACGGAAGCCTGGAAGCTCGCCGGCATGGCCTTCATCGTGCTGTTCGCGCTGCCGGGCACGGTATGGCTGCATTCGTTTCTCAACCAGCAGACGCTGATGGGCAATTATCCCATGCGCATCCGCTGGCAGGTGCACCGCTATCTGCTCAAGCAGTCGATGAGTTTCTACCAGGACGAGTTCGCCGGCCGCATCGCGACCAAGCTGATGCAGACGGCTCTCGCCGTGCGCGAATGCGTCATCAAGGTGATCGACGTCCTGAACTACGTTGTCGTCTATTTCCTCGGCATGCTGCTCATCGTCGGCTCGGCCGACTGGCGGCTGGCCGCGCCGCTCGGCGTCTGGCTGGTCGGCTATATCCTTTTGCTGCGGTTTTTCATTCCCCGGCTGGGCAAGGTTGGCGAGGAACAGGCCAATGCGCGCTCGATCATGACGGGCCGTGTCGTCGACAGCTACTCCAACATCCAGACGGTCAAGCTGTTCAGCCATGCACGCCGCGAAGCGTCATTCGCCAAAGACGGCATGTCCGGCTTTCTCGAAACGGTCTACCGGTCGATGCGGCTGGTGACAGTGCTTTTTGGCTCGCTTTACATCCTGAATGCATTGCTCCTGTTCTCTGTCACCGCGATGGCGTTGTGGCTGTGGCTGGGGCAAGCAGTGACGATCGGCGCGGTCGCCGTGGTCATCGGCCTTGTGCTCAGGATGTGGGGGATGTCGCAATGGATCATGTGGGAAATGTCGGGCCTGTTCGAGAACATCGGCACGGTGCAGGACGGCATCGCCTCGATCTCGCTGCCGCGCCTTGTCGAGGACAGGCCGGACGCGAAGGAGATCAGCGTTTCCAGGGGTGAGATCCGCTTCGAGGACATCCGCTTCCACTACGGCAAGCAGAAGGGGGTGATCGAAGGCCTGTCGCTGGCGGTGAAGCCGGGCGAAAAGGTCGGCATCGTCGGCCGTTCCGGCGCCGGCAAGTCGACGCTGGTCAACCTGTTGCTGCGCTTCTACGACCTCGAAGCCGGCCGGATTCTGATCGATGGCCAGGAGATCGCCGGTGTGAAGCAGGATTCGCTGCGTGCGCAGATCGGCATGGTCACGCAGGACACCTCGCTGCTGCATCGTTCGGTGCGCGAGAACATCCTCTATGGCCGGCCCGATGCCACCGACGAGATGCTTGTCGAGGCGGCGCGCCGCGCCGAGGCGCTGGACTTCATATCAGGGCTTTCGGATGCCAGCGGCCGCAAGGGCTTCGATGCCCATGTCGGGGACCGCGGCGTCAAATTGTCCGGCGGCCAGCGGCAACGCGTCGCCATTGCTCGCGTTATGTTGAAGGACGCACCTATACTTATCCTTGACGAAGCGACTTCGGCGCTTGATTCCGAAGCCGAGGCGGCGATCCAAGAGAATCTCTACAAGCTCATGCAAGGCAAAACCGTCATCGCCATAGCGCACCGGCTGTCGACCATCGCGGCGATGGACAGGCTGGTGGTGATGGACAAGGGTCGTGTCATCGAGGAAGGTTCGCACGAGGAACTCGTCGCCAAGGGCGGGCTCTACGCGCAGCTCTGGCAGCGCCAGTCGGGCGGGTTCCTGCTTGAGGACGGTCCCGCCGACGCCGCCAACGACGCACTTGCAAAGGGGCAAGCCGCAGAATGATGGCCGCCGCATGATGACAGCCGTCTATCGCTGGTTCGAGAACTGGGTCTATCCGTTCAGGGAGCCAGCGAATCTTCGGCCACCGACCAGCGTCGGCGGCTTTCTCTGGCACTATGTCGGCCAGGCGAAGTTCGCCTTCTTCGCCATGCTGGTCATCGGCGGCATCGCGCCGCTGGTCGAGGCCGGCCTGTTCTACTTCGTCGGGCGGCTGGTCGATATTCTCGACCAGCTTCCCGCCGAGCGCAGTTGGCACGCACTGTGGGCCGCCGCAGGCCCTGAACTGGTTTTCATGGCCGTGGTGGTGCTGGTCATCCGCACCGTCGTCGTCGGCCTTTCGGCGCTGGTCGACGAACAGACGATCACGCCCGGCTTCTACAATCTGGTGCGCTGGCAGGCGCACCGGCATGTCTCGCGCCAGTCCTACGCCTTCTTCCAGAACGATTTCGCCGGCCGCATCGCAACAAAGGTCTGGCAGGCGGGCCAGGCCACCGGCGACCTGATGGAAAGCTTCATCGAGGTCGTCTGGTTCATGATCGTCTATACGGTGACGACGCTGGCGCTGGTCGCAGGCCTCGATCTCAGGCTGGCGGTGCTGGTGGTGATCTGGATTTCCGCTTTCGCTTGGCTGGCCAAGCTCTATCTGCCGGCAATCCGCAAGCATGCCGAGGAAACAGCCGAGGCCGGCTCGATGATCACCGGCCGCATTGTCGATTCCTATTCCAACGTGCAGACGCTGAAACTGTTCTCGGCCGATGGCGACGACCGCTACATCAGGAACGGTTTCGACATCTACCTCGACGCATTGCGCCCGTTCACCCGCCGGCTGACCGGCGTGCGCATGGCGCTGACGACGCTGTCGGGCATCATGATCACGGCGATCGGCTGTTTTGCCGTCTATCTCTGGGTCGAGGGCTCGATCACCGTCGGCGCTGTCGCCTTCACCCTGTCGCTGGTGCTGCGGCTCAATATGCTGCTTGGCCGGCTGATGATGCAGCTCAACAGCATCTTGCGAAACCTCGGCGTGCTGGAGAACTCCAAGGCGCTGATTTCGCAGCCGCTCGGCCTCACGGATGCGCCCGACGCCAAGGAACTCGTGGTGGCAGGCGGGCGTATCGAGGTGAAGAACGTCGAGTTCCATTACGGCAAAGGTTTCGGCGTACTGAACGGCATCGACCTTGTCGTCAAGCCGGGCGAGAAGGTCGGGCTGGTCGGACCGTCTGGCGCGGGCAAGACGACCCTCGCCAATCTGATCCTGCGGCTCTACGATCTGGAGAGCGGGTCGATCACCATCGATGGCCAGGATGCCGCCAAAGTCACGCAAAATTCGCTGCGCGCCAATATCGGCGTCGTCAGCCAGGACACGGCGCTGTTCCACCGTTCGCTGCGCGACAACATCAAGCTCGGCATGCCTGACGCGACCGATGCGGAGGTGATCGCGGCGGCGAAAAAGGCCGAAGCGCACGAGTTCATCCTGACCTTGCGCGACAACAGGGACCGCGCCGGCTACGAGGCCTTTGTCGGCGAGCGCGGCGTCAAACTGTCGGGCGGCCAGCGCCAGCGCGTGGCGATCGCCCGTGTCTTCCTGAAGGACGCGCCGATCCTGATCCTCGACGAGGCGACCTCGGCGCTCGATTCGGATATCGAGGCGGCAATCCAGGAGAATCTGACGCGGCTGATGGAGAACAAGACGGTCATCGCCATCGCCCACCGGCTGTCGACGATCGCAGCACTCGACCGGCTGGTGGTGCTCGACGGCGGCCGCATCGTCGAGCAAGGCACGCATGACCAGCTGGTGGCGCTCGACGGGCTCTATGCGCGGCTGTGGAAGCGGCAGTCCGGCGGTTTTCTCTATCACGAGGACAGCGTGCTCGAAGAGACGCGGCCTGCGGAGTAGGGCATGGTTGGATCGGCAGAGGTAATTCCAGAGATCGGCCCCGGAGTGAGCTATGTGCTCAAGCGGCTCCGGCCAACCACGCCGGCCTTCGACGCGCTGAAGCAGGAAAGCCGGTTTGGGGGCTACTGGATGCTGGTGCGCCTGGCGGATGGCTGGGCTAGCGGCCGCAACAAGTTCTTGAAGCGCGGCGAGGCACTCTACGGAGCCTGGAATGGCCGGGAACTCGCCGGCGTGTGCGGGCTGAACATCGATCCCTATTTCGAGGCCAGGGGCCACGGCCGGGTCCGGCACCTGTTCGTCAGTGCGCGCCACCGTCGCAACGGTCTTGGCCGGATGCTGGTCGAGACCGTTATCGACAGGGCACGTCACCATTTCGCCGTGCTGAACACCCGCGCGCCGCAAGAAGCCTTCGGTTTCTACGAACGGCTTGGCTTTCAGCGCGTGGAAGGCGAAGAATTCGTCACACACCGCATGGTCTTCGGGAAAGGAAGCTGAAATGTCCTTGCGTCCGCCATCTCATCTAGCCGGCGCCTCGTCCGCGGAAGCCGCCTTCGACGCGCTCGGCCATGAAATATTGGCGGAAAAGGCGGCAGCACTTGGCCGCGCCGGCCAGCGGGTAGAGGAAACGTTGGCCAGGCTGCGCGACAATGCCGACGAGCAACTGCGCCCCCGGCTGCTCAAGGATGCCGCCGAGGCGGTGCATGGCTATTTCATCCAGCGCGAGCTGTGCGGCTTGCGCAAGCACGATACCGTCATTCGTGAATACAACATCCCGAAAGCGGTGCTGGCCAGGCTCGGCGCGAAATAACTCTCTTTTGTTGGACCATGATCTTATTCCGAAAACCGGTTCCCACTTTTCGGGATCATGGTCTACTCAAGCCATTCGGTGATGAAGCTGCCATTCTCGTGGATGTCGGTCGTCTCCAGCGGGCCTGGGCCGAGATTGGTGAATTTGTGCGGCGTATTGGGCGGCACGATCAGGATCTGGCCGGCGGATGCCTCGATCTCCTGGTCGCCGACGGTGAACAGGCCGGTGCCCTGGCGAATGATGAAGATCTCAGCGTAGGGATGTGTATGCAGGCGGGGCCGCCTCCGACGCCAGGCAGATAGTTGAAGATCAGGCAGGAGAGCCGTAGGCGCCACATTGCAATTCGCCCTTCCAATGGTCGGAGCGAACAGACCAGGTGTCGCGGTCTATGATTTGTGCCCTGGCTATCTAGCCCTTCGCGGGTATCCAGGGATTGAAAAGCTTCACCCCGGTGCCCTCAAAATCCTTGGTATTGCGTGTCACGACTGTCAAATTATTGACAAGCGCGCTGGCGGCAATGAGAGCATCGCGTTCCGGCTTAGGGTCAGGAACGTGGAGGTTTGCGCAACGCACGACAACGGCCGTGTCTATGCTCAGTATCCGGTCGTCGAACTGTGGAATTAGTATTTGATCCAACCACTCACGGTACATGGCGGCCTGGCGGGTGTCCTTCCTCGACAACAACAGTGTTCCGATTTCGAGTTCCAGGATCGAAATCACCGACATGAAAAAGCTGGCGACGTCGTGGGTCTCAGACCAGGCTAAAACGTTGCGATCGGCCTTGTCCCGACGACGCAGATTCGAAACGACATTGGTGTCGAGAATAAACATCAGTCGAGATCGGGAATCTTGAAAAACGGTCCTTCCAGGCGAGGTGGTTCCCAGTCGAAGTCTGCTTCGGGGCGATCGTCGGCAATCGCGTCCGCGAGGCTTCTCGGCTTCTTCTCCAACCGCTCGTATTCCTCCATCGAAATCAGCACATGGGAAGGCTTGCCGCGATCGGTGATGATAACCGGTCCGTTCCTGGCAGCCCGCTTCGCAAGCGCCGTGTCCTGGTTGAATTCACGGCTCGACATGATGGTGATCGTCTTCGTTGAGATGTTCATTTCAGCACCTCCGTCGAGTAGATGTAGACATATTGCTACATTTAGCCAAGCACGTCAAATTCATCGCTGTGCGGAACGCCCGCGACAATCTGCCCTTGTGCCTTCACCCGTCTGGACAAAAACGGGCTTCACGCATAAACCGAAGTCCAAATGCCGGAGGAATTCGCAAGCCTGTTCGCCATGCGCTGTCGGGTTGGCGTAATTGAGCGGGGAACAAGGCTCAGCCACCGGCACGGAAGAGGCGAAAGGATCAGGCACCCGTGAGCGCAACCGACACCCAGGATCCCAACCGTCGTGATTTTCTCTACGTCGCCACCGGCATGGCCGCAGTGGTCGGCGCGGGTGCTTTCGCGTGGCCGTTCATCGACCAGATGCGCCCCGATGCCTCGACGCTGGCGCTCGCTTCCGTCGAAGTCGACGTCGCCTCGCTGACGCCGGGCATGTCGCTGATCGTCAAGTGGCGCGGCAAGCCGGTCGTGGTCCGCAACCGCACCGAACAGGAAATGAAGGACGGCGAGGCTGTCAATCTCGCCGATCTCAAGGATCCGATCGCCCGCAACGCCAATCTGCCGTCCGATGCGCCGGCGACCGACGCCAATCGCACCACGCCCGGCAAGGAGGCCTGGATGGTGATGGTTCAGGTCTGCACGCATCTCGGCTGCATTCCGCTTGGCCAGGAAGGCGATTTCGGCGGCTGGTTCTGCCCGTGCCACGGTTCGCAATACGATACGGCCGGCCGCATCCGCAAAGGCCCGGCGCCTGAGAACATGGCGGTTCCGGTATTCAAGTTCATTTCCGATACCAAGATCCTTATCGGTTGAGGCAGGGGATATTTCGATGAGCGAGGGACACTCGACCTATACGCCCAAAACCGGTCTCGGACGCTGGTTCGACGCCCGCATGCCGCTGCCGCGGCTGGTCTATGACAGCTTCGTTGCCTATCCGGTGCCGCGCAACCTCAACTATGCGTGGACCTTTGGCGGCATCCTTTCGATCATGCTGGTGGCGCAGATCCTGACCGGCATCGTGCTGGCCATGCATTACACGGCTGACACCAATCTGGCCTTCGGCTCGGTCGAGAAGATCATGCGCGACGTGAATTCCGGCTGGCTGCTGCGCTACATGCATTCGAACGGCGCCTCGTTCTTCTTCGTCGCCGTCTACATCCACATCTTCCGTGGCCTCTATTACGGCTCCTACAAGGCGCCGCGCGAACTGCTCTGGATCCTCGGCTGCATCATCTATCTCCTGATGATGGCGACCGGTTTCATGGGCTACGTGCTGCCATGGGGCCAGATGAGCTTCTGGGGCGCCACCGTCATCACCGGCTTCTTCAGCGCCATTCCGCTGGTCGGCGACTGGATTCAGCAGCTGCTGCTCGGCGGCTTTGCCGTCGACAACCCGACGCTGAACCGTTTCTTTGCGCTGCACTATCTGTTGCCGTTCATGATTGCCGGCGTCGTCGTTTTGCACATCTGGGCGCTGCATGTCGTGGGCCAGTCGAACCCGACGGGTATCGAGGTCAAGTCGAAGACCGACACTGTCGCCTTCACCCCCTACGCGACCATCAAGGACGCGTTCGGCATGATCGTGTTCCTGTTCTTCTTCGCTTATTTCGTCTTCTACCTGCCGAACTATCTCGGCCATCCCGACAACTACATCGTCGCCAACCCGCTGAAGACGCCGGCCCACATCGTGCCCGAATGGTACTTCCTGCCGTTCTACGCGATCCTGCGCGCCATCACCTTCAATGTCGGGCCGATCAACTCCAAGCTCGGCGGCGTGCTGTGCATGTTCGGCGCCATCGTCATGTTGTTCCTGGTGCCGTGGCTCGACACTTCGAAGGTACGCTCGGCCGTTTACCGGCCCTGGTACAAGCTGTTCTTCTGGCTGTTCGTGGCCGATGCCATCCTGCTTGGCTGGCTGGGCTCGCAGCCGGCCGAAGGCAGCTATGTGTTCATGGCGCAGATGGCGACATTGTTCTACTTCGCCTTCTTCCTGATCGCGCTGCCGGTGCTCGGACTGATCGAGACGCCGCGACGGCTGCCGAACTCGATCACCGAGGCGGTCCTCGAGAAGAACAAGGGCGGCAGCGGACATCCGGCGGGCGCTACGGCGGCGCCGGAAACCAAAGGCTGAGCGGGTAGAGAATCTAAGGGGATTTGGCATGAAAAAGATTCTCACCTCGCTGGCGCTGATCGGCCTCGTGGCCGTCGCCGCTGGGGCCGCGGGCACTCGGGCGATCGCCGCCGAAGAGGCACACAATGTGGCCAATCCGACGCATTTCCCGATGGACGAGCCAAAGGAAATGGACTGGAGTTTCACCGGCCCGTTCGGCACTTACGACAAGGCGCAGCTGCAGCGCGGCCTCAAGGTCTACAAGGAAGTCTGCTCGGCCTGCCATTCGATGAACCTGGTGGCGTTCCGAACGTTGTCGGACCTCGGCTATTCCGATGCGCAGATCAAGACGCTGTCGGCCGAGTACACGATCCATGACGGTCCCAACGATGCCGGCGACATGTTCGACCGTCCAGGCAAGCCGTCCGACCACTTCCCGCCGCCGTTCGCCAACGACGAAGCGGCCGCCGCTTCCAATGGCGGCGCTGCCCCGCCCGACATGTCGCTGCTGGCCAAGGCTCGCGGCGTCGAGCGCGGCTTTCCGCAATTCGTCTTCGACATCTTCACACAATACGATGCCGGCGGTCCCGACTATATCCACTCGCTGCTGACCGGCTACGACCAGACGCCGCCGGCCGGCATGGTGATCCCGGAAGGCACCCACTACAATCCGTACTTCATGTCCGGCGTGTCGCTGAAAATGCCCAAGCCGCTCTCCGACGGCCAGGTGACCTATGATGACGGTGCGCCGCAGACCGTCGACCAGTATTCCCGCGACGTCTCCGCCTTCCTGGCGTGGGCGGCCGAGCCGCATATGGAAGACCGCAAGAAGACCGGTTTTCGCGTTCTGGTGTTCCTGCTTTTGTTCGGCGCGCTGGTCTATCTCACCAAGCGCAAGGTGTGGGAAGGCGTGGCCCACTAGACCACACAATCAAGTGATCGCGAAGGGCGCCGAGGGGCGCCCTTTTGCATTTCCGGAGGCTGGTCATGTCACATGGCCGTCATCGCATCCGGCGATCCTGTGCTGCTCTCATCAAAGGATCGCATTCATGAAAAGATACGCATCGCTCGCGGCAGGCCTGTTGCTGCTCATCCTCGGCTCGGCCGCGCAAGCGGAAGACGCTCAGCCCTTCGTCACCAACAAGGACGTCGACCTGACGATGATCCTGCCGCCGCCGCCGGCAAACGATTCGGCGCAGACCAAGGCCGAACTCGGCGAGGTGCTGACGCTGCAGGTGACGCGCACCCCGGAGATGGTCGCCAGCGCGGTGGCCGATGCCGAGGAGAATGTCTGGCGCTTTGCCGACGTCATGGGGCCGAAATTCAACAAGGAAACGCTGCCGAAATTCAGCGCTTTCTTCGATCGCGTGGTGGCTACCGAAGGGGCTGTCGTCGACCCGGCCAAGGATGTCTGGAAGCGCCGGCGCCCGCATCAGCTCAGCGATCTCGTCAAGCCGGCGGTCAAGCTGTCGAGCTCCGGTTCCTGGCCGTCTGGCCATGCCACCGTAGGCACGATGATGGGCATCATCCTGTCCGACATGGTCCCGGAAAAGCGCGCCGAGATCATGGCGCGTGCGGCCGAATACGCCCACAACCGCGAGGTCGGCGGCATCCACTATGCGTCCGACGTCGAGATGGGCAAGATTTCCGGCAGCGTTATTGCCGCGGTCCTGCTCAACCGGGACGACTTCAAGGCTGAATATGAAGTGGCCAGGGCCGAGCTTCGTTCCGATCTCGGCATGTAATCCTCGTCAGCCGGATTTAGACGGGAAGGGGCGCTTAAGGCGCTCCTTTTTTGTTAACGCTCGTGCTCAAGCGAAAGTTCGGCAATTAGTCCGTTGGCATGGCGGCATCAGGTTGATATTCGACGCATCGAACGGTGGCGAGAAGCTCGTCCCGCCATGGCCTTTGGAATTCGATGATGCGGCTCAGCGACTGTCACAACTTTTCCGATTTCCGGCGGATGGCACAGCAGCGGCTGCCCGGGCCGATCTTCAACTACATCGACGGCGCGGCCGACGATGAGGTCACCTATCGCCGCAACACCGAAAGCTTCGAGACCTGCGACCTTGTTCCCAACGTGCTGCGCGGAGTGAGCGAGGTCGACATGTCGGTGACGGTCATGGGCCAGAAGCTGGCGATGCCGTTCTATTGCTCGCCGACCGCCTTGCAGCGCCTGTTCCACCATCAGGGTGAGCGCGCGGTCGCCAGGGCCGCCGCCAAATACGGCACCATGTTCGGCGTCTCCTCGCTTGGCACCGTCAGCCTCGAGGAGGCGCGCGGCATCAGCAGCAGCCCACAGGTCTACCAGTTCTATTTCCACCGGGACCGAGGTCTTAACCGGGCGATGATGCAGCGCGCAAAGGCGGTCGGCGTCGAGGTGATGATGCTGACCGTCGACAGCATCACCGGGGGAAACCGCGAGCGCGACAAACGCACCGGCTTTGCCATTCCCTTCAAGCTCAATCTCGCCGGAATGGCGCAGTTCGCGCTCAAGCCGGCCTGGGCGATCAATTATTTCACCCATGAGGGGTTCAAGCTGCCGCAGCTCGACGAGCATGTCGACATGGGTGGCGGCACGATGTCGATCAGCCGCTACTTCACCGAGATGCTAGACCCGTCGATGACGTGGGACGACGTGGCCGAGATGGTCAAGCTTTGGTCGGGTCCGTTCTGCCTCAAGGGCGTCATATCGGTGGAGGATGCAAGACGCGCCGTCGACATCGGCTGCAGCGGCATTGTGCTGTCGAACCATGGCGGGCGGCAGCTGGATGGCTCGCGGGCGGCGTTCGATCAGCTTGCCGAGATCGTCGACGCCGTTGGCGACAGGATCGACGTCATCATGGATGGCGGCGTGCAGCGCGGCACCCATGTGCTGAAGGCGCTGTCGCTCGGTGCCAAGGCCGTCGGCGTCGGACGCTACTATCTGTTCCCGCTCGCGGCGGCAGGCCAGCCCGGCGTCGAACGGGCGCTTGAGCAGATGCGGGTCGAGATCGAACGCGGCATGAAGCTGATGGGCTGCAGTTCGATCGAACAATTGTCGCGCAAGAACGTCCGTTTCAGGTAATCTCGACCCATGAAATCCTCCCTCGAAGACACATTGCTCGCCGCGATCCGCACCATTCCGGATTATCCCAAGCCCGGCATCCTGTTTCGCGACATCACCACGCTGCTCGGCAATGCGCGCGCCTTCCGCCGCGCCATCGACGAACTGGTGCATCCCTATGCCGGCCAGAAGATCGACAAGATCGCCGGCATCGAGGCACGTGGATTCATCCTTGGCGGCGCCGTCGCCCATCAGCTCTCGGCCGGTTTCGTGCCGATCCGCAAGAAGGGCAAGCTGCCCTACGAAACGGTGCGCGTCGCCTATAGCCTGGAATATGGGCTGGACGAGATGGAGATGCACAAGGACGGCGTTGCTCCGGGCGAGAAGGTGATCCTTGTCGACGATCTGATCGCCACCGGCGGAACGGCTGAAGCCGCGGTCAAACTTCTGCGCCAGATCGGCGCCGACATCCTCGCTGCCTGTTTTGTCATCGACCTGCCGGACCTCGGCGGCCGCGCCAAGCTCGAAGCCCTCGGTGTGCCGGTCAGAACGCTGATAGGGTTCGAAGGACATTGAGGAGTGCTCTCCCTTCTCCTACAAGAAGGGAGAGGGAAAGTGGCGTTACTCGGCCTTCACCAGAACGGCGCTTTCGAACTCGAGCACCTTGTCGCCGGTGGAATCGAAAGCTTCCGAACGCAGCGCCAGCAGCCGCCAGCCGGGGCGTGAGGCGATTGGGCGGTGCGACAGCGCGGTGCGCGTGAAGGTGATGGTTTGCCCGGCATAGACCGGCTTCAGCCATTTCAGGTTCTTGAAGCCGGGCGAGGGACCGAATTCCGGCACTGGACCGGGACCGCTCCACGCAGCGATCTCGGCGTCCATACGGTTTTCCAGATTGAGTTTCATCCAGGTCGCGGCCGTGTGCCAGCCGGACGCGCAGAGGCCGCCGAGCACACTTTTCTTCGCGGCCTCCTCGTCGATATGGAAGATTTGCGGGTCGTACTTACGGGCGAAGGCCTTGATCGCCTCGGGCTCGAATGAGTGCGAGCCGAGCGTGACGGTGGTGCCGATACGGAAGAACTCGTCCAGTGTCATGCTTGGCTCCCCGCGGCATCGCGCGTGAGGAACATGACGGAGTTCTCGAGCTCGAAGACGCTTTCGCCACGCTGGTTGAACAGTTCGCTGCGCATGGTGACGAAGCCGAGTTGCGGCTTCGATTTCGACAGGCGCTTGGCAATAACCATCAGGGTGCCGGTCAGTTGGTCGCCGGCCAGGACCGGCTTCTTCCATTTGACCTGATCGACTCCGGGCGCGCCCTGGCAGGTCGAGTCCAGCAGGAACGCATCGCACAGCATGCGCATGAACATTGCGCAGGTGTGCCAGCCCGACGCTGCCAGCCCGCCGAGGATGCTGGCCTTACCGGCTTCCTCGTCGAGATGCATCGGCTGCGGGTCGAATTCTCCGGCGAATTCGACGATCTCGGCGGCACTCACGAGCTTCGAGCCGAGGTCGATCGATGCGCCCTCGATGAAGTCCTCATAGGCCCATGTTTTTATCTCTGCAGTCATGGTCTGGAATCCGGCTTGTCGACCCACGATCCCCAGGATCGGGGTTTCCGGATGCAGGCCGGCGTTCGTTTGGTCAAGCGATTTCTACTGCGCCAGCCTGTGGCAGCCGATCGACAGGGCCACTCAGAGCCAGCCGCGGCGGCGGAAGTACCAGAAGGGCAGGATCGCCGACAGCACCATCATGGCGATGGCGAAGGGATAGCCAAGCTCCCATTTCAACTCGGGGATGACGTCGAAATTCATGCCGTAGATCGAGGCGACCAAAGTCGGCGGCAGGAAGATGACGGCGGCGACCGAGAAGATCTTGATGATGGCGTTCTGCTCGATCGAGATCATGCCGAGGGTGGCGTCGAGCAGGAAGGAGATCTTCTGCGACAGGAAGGTGGCGTGGTCGGCGAGCGACAGCACATCGCGCGACAGCGTCTTGATGCGCGCCTTGGTGTCCTTGCTCATCTTGGTGCGGGTCGAGGCATGGGCGAAGAAGCCTGCCAGCCGCTGCAGAGAGATCAGGCTGTCGCGGATCGAAGACGCGATGTCCTCCTTGCGGCCGATGGCTTTCAGCAACTCCTGGAAATCACGGTTGCGCTTGGAAACCTTGGTCGACCGCGCCTCGAATATATCGCGCGAGATCGCCTCGATGTCGCGGCCGGCGCGTTCCAGAATGTCGGCGAGACGGTCGACGATCGCCTCCAGCAAGCCGATCAGGATGGTGTCGCCGCTGGTGCAGCCGGTCGCCACCTTCTCGGCGCGCTGCGGAAAGGTCTTGAAGGCCTTCGGCTCGTGGTAGCGCACCGTGATCAGCCTTGTGCCGGCGAGCACGAAGGTGACCGGCGACATCAAGGGATCGTCGACCTCGGTCTGGGCGGGCAGGGTGGCGGTCATGAAGTAGGCGCCGTCCTCGACATAGAGGCGGCTCGAAATCTCGATCTCCTCCATCTCCTCGCGCGTCGGAATGGCAACGCCGAGCCAGCTCTCGATCGTCGCTTCCTCTTCCTTTGTCGGGTTGAACAGGTCCGCCCAGACGATGGTCTCGCTGTTTGCCAGGAGATCGTCGACGACGCGCAGGCGGTCATTGTCCACGACGAAGGCCTTGATCATCGCCTGATATCCCTTGCTGGGGTCAAAGGGTGCGTTCGGATTGACGCGTCGTGTTGGATTGCACGAGACGGACACTTTCGCCGAAAGCGCCGACCGCGTGCCCCAGCCGATTAGACCCGTGATGTGACAAGGTCAAGGCAGGCCATGCCGCCCGCAAAACAGGTCAACGGCAAGTGCTGTCAACGATGCAGAGAGATAGCGGACGGCACATTGCCGCCCGCCATCTTAGGATACGTCTACCGGGAGTTTGGCAGGATCTGGTGCAGCACGATGGCCCAGACGGCGCCGAAGGCGATCGATGAGCCGAGGATGTACTGCACGAGGTCGGGGAGCGTCTTGACGAAATCCGGCGGCGCCAGCGTGGCAAACAGCGCCATCAGGATCGGCAGACCGATGACCAGCATGTTGCGCTCGGTCAGGGGTGTACCGCGCACGACGCGGAAACCGTTCATGGCGATGACGACGCAGAGGACGCCGAAAACGCCGCCGATGACAGGCCCCGGTATCGAGGCGATGACCGCCGAAAGCTTGCCGATCAGCCCGAACAGCACCAGGAAGATGCCGGCGGCGGCAAAGGCGGCGCGGCTGGCAATGCCGGTGATGGCAATGATGCCGGCATTGGACGAATAGCCGGTCACCGGGGTGCTGCACAGCAGCGCGCTGACCAGGCAGCCGAGGCCTTCACCTGTCGCGCCCTTGTCGAGCTGCTCGTCCGACAGCGGCTTGTCGATGACGGCGCCGACGGCGAACCAGGTGCCGGTGGTTTCGGCGAGAACGACGATATAGACGATCAGCATCGTCAGTGTCGCCGACAGCGAGAACGTCACGTCGAGATTGAGGAAGGCGATTCGCGGCATGGAAAACCATGTCGCGTCCGCAACGCCCGCCATGTTCAACTGGCCCATGAAGGCGGCGGCCACGCTGCCTGCCACCAGGGCGATGATCACGGACAGCAGGCGCAGCCAGGCGCCCTTCGCGCCAAGTGCCATGCCGGTCAGCATGCAGCCGACGAGGAAGGCAGCGGCGATAAAAGCGAGGACGATGTTGCCGCCGACCGTGGCGGTGCCGTGGACCGCGAACACGCTCTCCTTGAGCGCCACCGGCATCAAGGCGACGCCGACGACGATGATGATCGCACCGCCGACGATGGGCGGTACGAAGCGGTTGACGAGGCGATGGAAGATTCTTGTCGGCGAACCGAGCAGGATGACCAGTATGGCGCCCGGAATGAGCGCTCCGACCACGGCGGAGAGACCGCCAACGCCGCCGCCTGCTCCGAAGGCGATGGCCAGCACCGCGCCGATCGGGACGAAGGACGGCCCCTGGACGACCGGCAGCCGCATCAAAAGCTGCGACTGGATCAGTGTGGCAATGCCTGCGGCCACGAATGCGGACTGGATAAAGGCGCCGGCATCGCCGACGCTGAAGGCGAGCACCGATGCGATGATAAACGGCACGATGTAGACGTCCATCGCCAGTACATGCTGGAGGCCGAGCAGCGCTGCCTTGCCCCATGGCAGCGGATCGTCCGGTTGGGCAATCAATGTGATCTCTGACGCAACGCGTTCCATGTACCGTTCCCCTTCTGACCCCTCTGGAAATTCCCGCTCGATCATGGGATCAGTCGGTGCCGAAGGACAGCGGCCACAACATTTGCCAACTGTTTTTTTGTAGGCCAAGCAGACCGTTAGCCAAACCGGAGCCGCAATGACGAGAGAACCCTTCACGCTGCTCGGCACCGCCTTCCACACGCCCCAACGCGGCAGGCTGGAGGTGCTGAAGGACCATCTGTTCAGCGTCGATGCACAGGGGCGCATCGCGGAAATGCTGGCGCCGGATCATCGCGAGTACGAGGTCAGGCAGAACGCTGCCCGCCTGGCGGGCACGCTTGTTGAGCTTGCCAATGGCCAATTCCTGCTGCCCGGTCTCATCGACCTGCATATCCATGCGCCGCAATGGCCGCAGATGGGCAAGGCGCTGGATGTGCCGCTCGAAGTCTGGCTGCAGAAATACACCTTTCCGCTCGAAGCCCGCTATGCGGATGTCGATTATGCCCGCGAGGTCTATGCCGATCTGGTCGATAACCTGCTGGCCAACGGAACCACCACGGCGCTCTATTTCGCCACGGTCCATGTTGACGCGAGCCTGGCGCTTGCCGAGACCTGTCTTGAGAAGGGTCAACGCGCGCTCGTCGGCAAGGTGGTGATGGACGATCCAGAGCAGTGTCCACCTTTCTACCGCGATGCCGATGCGGCAAGCGCGGTATCGGACACCAGACGGTTCATCGAGGCGGTCAAGTCGCTGGATCCGCGCGACAGGCCGCTCGTCCAGCCGGCGATCACACCGCGCTTCATCCCAAGCTGCACGGATGCGGCGCTGCAAGGACTCGGCGAGCTGGCAACCGAATTCGGCTGCCACGTGCAGACGCATTGCTCGGAGAGCGACTGGGCAAAGCAGTTCGTCGAGACGCGCTTCGGCCGCACCGATGCGGCAAGCCTTGATGGTTTCGGCCTGCTCACCCGGCATACGATCCTGGCGCATTCGAATTTCATCGATGAGCAGGATATGGACCTCATAGAGGAGAGGGGCGCGGCTGTTGCCCATTGCCCGCTTTCCAATTTCTATTTCGCCAATGCCGCATTTCCGCTGCGCGCAGCACTTGACCGGCACATGCACGTCGGGCTCGGAACCGACATTTCCGGAGGCTACAGCCCGTCACTGTTCGATGGCTGCCGACATGCATTGTCAGCGTCGAGGACGCTGCAAAGCGGTGTGCATGCCGGCCTGCCGCCGGAGCAACGCGGTGCGCCCGGCGAACCCATCACGCACCAGGAGGCGTTCTGGCTGGCGACCGCCGGCGGTGCGGAAGCACTTGATCTGCCGACGGGCAATTTTCGCGTCGGCTATGAGTTTGACGCGCTGCTGATCGACACCAGCGCCAGGGCATCGAACATCCACATCGGCATGGCCGACGATACGCTTGAGGAGATGTTCCAGAAGATCGTGCTCAACGTAGCGCGGGCCAACATCGCCACGGTCTGGGTGAGTGGCCGGAGGGTAGTTGGGCAATAGCTGGTTTCCCGGGCTAGCCGGAGAGGGCGCTGATCACGCCGCCACGGCGGCGTGACATCCGTCACATCAGGTGTTGAATTTGAACAACAGCACGTCGCCGTCCTGGACGACATATTCCTTGCCTTCGTCGCGCGCCTTGCCGGCTTCCTTGGCCGCCACTTCGCCGCCCAGTGTGACGAAGTCGTTGTAGGAGATGGTCTGGGCGCGGATGAAGCCGCGCTCGAAATCGGTGTGGATGACACCGGCGGCCTGTGGCGCTTTGTCGCCCTTGTGGATGGTCCAGGCGCGCGTCTCCTTCGGCCCGGCGGTGAAATAGGTGATGAGATGCAACAGGTCGTAGCCGGCGCGAATGACCCTGTTCAGGCCGGGTTCGTCGAGGCCCAGCGAGGACAGGAATTCCATTTCTTCCTCGTCGGAGAGCTGGGCGACTTCCGCCTCGATCGCCGCCGAGATCACCACGGTGCCGGCGCCTTGGGCGGTGGCCATGTTTTCCACGGCACTGGTGTGCTCGTTGCCGGTGGCGGCGTCGGCCTCGGCGACATTGCAGACATAGAGCACGGGATGCGAGGTCAGAAGGTTCAAGCCCTGCAGGATGCGCAAATCTTCGGGCGAAATACCCTTGAGCAGAATGCGGGTCGGCTTGCCGGCCTGCAGCAGTTCGAGCGCTGCCTCCATCAGCGGCAGCACGGTCGTCGCTTCCTTGTCCTTGCTGCCGGCGCGCTTGCGGAATTGCACGATGCGGCGTTCGAGGCTGTCGAGGTCGGCGAGCATCAGCTCGGTCTCGACCGTCTCGGCATCGGCGACGGGGTCGATGCGGCCCTCGACATGGGTGATGTCGTCATCCTCGAAGCAGCGCAGCACATGCACGATGGCGTCGACCTCACGGATGTTGGCGAGAAACTGGTTGCCCAGCCCTTCGCCCTTCGAGGCACCGCGCACCAGACCGGCAATGTCGACGAAGGATATGCGGGTCGGGATGATCTCCTTCGACTTGGCGATCGCGGCGATCTTCTGCAGGCGCGGATCTGGCACCGCCACCTCGCCGGTGTTCGGTTCGATGGTGCAGAATGGATAGTTGGCGGCTTGCGCCGCAGCCGTTCTGGTCAACGCGTTGAAAAGCGTCGACTTGCCGACGTTGGGCAAGCCAACGATGCCGCATTTGAAACCCATTTTTGTTCGGTCCTATCGGGAAAATAGAAATTTGATCAGGGCTATGGGCGATAGGGGTGATCAACGTCAAGCCCTTCGGTCCCCTTGATGCTCAGTCCTTGCCGCCGAACAGCTTCTTTAGCATGGCGGCCATTGGACCGCTTTCCGGCAGCTTGGCTGGCACCTGCTGCGGCCGTGCCTGGCGGACGTGACTTTGCTGCTTCTGCGCCGGCTGCTTCGGTGCCGGCTTTTCCGGTTGCGAGCCGGCCTTGCCCTGGACGGCGAGGCTGGTCTTGTTCATGAAGCCGGACTCGTCGCCCTTGGCGATCATGGCGGCGTTGTCGGCGATCGCGTCGAGCAGCGGTTCGAGCCATTCGCGGTCGGCCTTGTCGAAATCGCCGAGCACATGGTGCTGGACCATTTCCTTGACGCCGGGATGGCCGACGCCGATGCGTACGCGGCGATAGGCGTTGCCGACATGGCCGTCGATCGAGCGAATGCCGTTATGGCCGCCGGCACCGCCGCCAGTCTTTATGCGCAGCTTGCCTTCGGCAAGGTCGATCTCGTCATAGAAGACGGTGAGCGCGGAAAGCTCGAGCTTGTAGAAGCGCAGTGCTTCGCCGACCGACTGGCCGGACAGGTTCATGAAGGTCTGCGGCTTGATCAGGACGATCTTTTCGTCGCCAAGCGTGCCCTCGGAAATCAGGCCCTGGAATTTCTTCGTCCAGGGCGAAAAGGAATGGCGGCGGGCGATTGCGTCCGCCGCCATGAAACCGACATTGTGGCGGTTGCTGGCGTATTTCGCGCCCGGATTGCCGAGGCCTGCAAAGACAAGCATCGTCTGCTCCGGGCGGGAAAGAGTTACTTCTCTTCGGCGGCAGGAGCCGCTTCGGGTGCAGCCACTTCAGCCGTCTCTTCCGTCTCCGGCTTCATCGCCGACGAACCGGCAATGGTCGCGATGGTGAAGTCGCGGTCGGAGATCACAGGCTTGACGCCAGCCGGCAGCTTGACCGCCGAGATGTGGATCGAGTCGCCGATGTTGGCGCCGGTGAGATCGACGGTGATGAATTCCGGGATCGCATTGGCCGGGCAGTGGAACTCGACTTCGTGACGCACGATGTTGAGCACGCCGCCGCGCTTGATGCCGGGCGACTTGTCCTCGTTGATGAAGTGGACAGGCACGTCGACATTGACCTGGGTGTCCTTGCCGATGCGCAGGAAGTCGACATGGACAGGGAAATCCTTGACCGGGTCGAGCTGGAAGTCCTTCGGCAGGACCTGGATCTTCTTGCCGTCGACATCGATCGTGGCGATCGTGGTCAGGAACCCGCCGCCATGGATCTTGTAATAGATGTCCTTGTAGGTGAGCGCGATAGCCAGGGGAGGCTGCTTGTCACCATAGATTACTGCAGGCACTTTACCGTTGCGGCGAACTGCACGGGCGGACCCCTTACCGACCTGTTCGCGTGCTTCGGCCTTGAGCTCGTAAGTGTCGTGGCTCATGGCATTTCCTTTCGGTTTACTGGAGCGCTCACGGTTGGCAGAGTGCCTGGACCGTAAACGTCGAAAGCCGACATACCCACGCATGATCTGGTCCGAAAACCGGAATCCACTTTTCGGGATCATGCGGGAAGGCGGCCTTCCGCCGCGTTGCCTCCAAGGGTGTCTACGCGGGTGGCGGCTCTATAGCGGAAGGCGGCCGGAGGTGCAAGCCAAAGGCACGCCCGGCCCGGTGCAGTCCAGGCGGGTGCTATCCGCGCTTTTCAATGACGGCATAGAGCACGTTGCGGTTCTCGCCGAAGAACACCTGCGCCTCGACGGCGTTGCGGTCGACACTGGCATTGACGATGTTCCACATATCGACCTCCGACCGCAGCAGCAACACCCAGTCCATGAATGTCTCCCGGTAGCCGGCGTCAGGCGTGCCCTCGGCGTAGTTAGCAAACAGGAACGTCCCGTTCGGCTTCAACATCTGCAGGCAGGTCTTCGTGAGTTTCACCGCGACGTTGTGGGCGAGGTAGTCATAAAGGCCGGAGGCATAGACGAAATCGAACTTGCCGAGCTTGTGGCCTCGCGTGAGCACGGTCCGCACCGAGCCGTCGATGGCTTCGACCGCGGTGCCCTGGAAATCGCGCGCGATCAGCCCAACGCTCTGGGGATCCTGATCGAGCGCAACCCAACGCTTGAGACGGCCCTCCGCCAAGGCGACCGAACGATTGGCTTCCCGCAAATGGCCGGCCGCGATCGCCAGGACCTCGGTTTCCGGTCCGTTCTTGGTTGCGATCTGATCGACGTATCGGGTCAAGAGATCGCGCCGCTCCCGCGCGGCGACGCATGACGGTACGTTCTGGGTATGGCTGTACAGGGCCTTGCCGACCTCCGAGGCGCTGGCCACGCTCTCTGCCACATGCGGATCGCAATAAATGTAATCAAGCAACTGCGCGTCGCCGGAATAGCCCCTGGGCTTGGTGAAGGACCAGTGCGTCAGCGGATCCTGGAGAAAATACTTCAGGATCGGATGGTTCTGCGCCACCGGTATCAACGCATGCCAGACGTCGGGATGAACCTTGGAATGCAGGCCATTGAGGAAGGACAGCAAGCGACCGACGATCTCGGCGGGGTTCTTGTCCTGTTCGATCTGCTGCTGTGTCGCGTGGAGAATGAGCACCAGCTCCGCGCGCGCGGTTTCGAACGCCTCGCCATGATGCTCGAGCTTTCCCCGAGGCAGCGTGCCGGCGAGCATCTCGGCAGTAATCAAGCTTTTGCCATCAAGAACGGTCTGCACGCCATCACTCCATAGTTAACAGTCGGTTAACTTATTGCGTAGAATGCTCCCTTTGCCAATGTCGGGCCAACGGCATTTTATCTTTATGATTAATTTCCCGCAAACCATGTTCCTCTTTAGACGGCTTCCGGCCCGAATTCCGGGTTCGAGTTAACGGAAACTTGTCTTGCCCGATTGCATTTGTTTGCCCGGCGTCGCAATCGCCGTCGCGTCCTAAGGAGCCGGCCCGCGTGGGGGCAGAAGCTGGAAATGAGTTCGGAAAACAAAATCCCTTTCAAACGGGGTCTATTGTGATGAACGAACACCTGTCATCCGTGTTGGTCGATGCGGTTGATGCGGAGCCGTACGAGCCGCGCTATGAACTGAGCGCCGACGAGCTCCGCACCCTTTACCGCACCGAAGCGCAGGCGACGCGAAGAGGAGAAGCCAGGCCAGGGCTTTGGATCGCGGTTGCCATCTATCTCTTGTTTTCGGCAACCGATCTGCTGCTGATCCCGGATGTTGCGGCCTACACGATCACGGCGCGCTTCGCGGTCGGCTTGAGCGCGCTTTTGATCCTCGAAGCACAGCTTCGCCGGGGGATTGGAACGGAATGGCTCGACGTGACCTGTGCCGGAGCCATCATCTTCGGCTATGTTGGTTGGTTGTGCCCAGCGGTTCTTGGCGCGGACAAGGAAAGCGTCTCCTACTATATGGTCTTCGGGACCATATTCATGATGAGCGCAAACCTTTTCTTTACGTTCAATTTCAAGCTTTCCATCGTAACTTCCGCAATAATATTGTGCATACTTTACATCGTGAATTATTTCGTTCCTTCAACCCTTACATACAAAATGGTATTCGGGGCTTTCTATATATCCTGTTTCACGTTCACCTCGTATGTGAACTGGAAGCTGAATGAGGAACGCTACAACGTCTTCCTGAATGCCCTGGAAGCCAAGATCCAGCACAATGAGGCGACCGAACGCGGCAAGGCCCTGCTGAGATTGTCGCGGACCGATCCGCTGACAGGTCTGGAGAACAGGCGCGCGATCGACGAGAAGCTGCGGGACTATTGGAGCGATTGGCAAAAGGTCGGCACCAGTTTCGGGGCAATCCTCATCGACGTGGACTTCTTCAAGAAATTCAACGACTGCTACGGCCATCAGGAAGGCGACCGCTGCCTGATCCATGTCGCCAATGCCCTTAGCGATATGATCAAACAATACAATGGCTCCATCGGCCGCTATGGCGGTGAAGAGTTCATCGTCCTGGCTCGCATGGAGAAAAAAGAGCAGATCCTGGACATCGCGGAAGCCATTTGCAGCACGGTGGAGAACCTGGCGCTGACGCACGAACTGCGGCGCGACGGCGTCTCGATCGTAACCGTGAGCGTTGGCGCGGCATTCACCAGGACGCAGACCGGGGCCAAGCTGGAGAAGATCATCCACGAGGCCGATCGCGCGCTTTATCTGGCAAAAGCCGGTGGCCGAAACTGTGCCCGGCTGTTCGACCCAACCGATCCGCAAAGCAGCGACGAGAGCGAGAACATTGCGGCCTTGCTGAAGATCGCGATCGGCCAGAATCTCGTTTCACTCGTTTATCAGCCCATCCAGGATGTCAAATCGGACCGGGTTGAAGCGGTAGAGGCTCTGATGCGCCTGAAGATGCTGGACGGTACATCGGTTCCGCCGAGCCTGTTCATTCCCGTCGCCGAGCGAACCGGCGCGATCCTGGAACTCGGGCGCTGGGCGATAAGGACGGTGTGCGCCGAGCTCCTGGCGGATGACCACGTCCGTGTCGTCAGTGTCAACGTCTCCCCGATCCAGCTCAAGACACCGGGCTTCGCAACGTCTGTTGCGACCATTCTGGGCGAGACCCGCGTCGCCGGCAGCAGACTGGCCTTCGAGATCACCGAAGGGCTGGAGATGGAGATGCATTCGGACATCCTGCGCTGCATCAGCGACCTGAAGCTGCTCGGGATCAAGATATGGCTCGATGATTTCGGGACGGGCTTCGCGGGCCTTTCGTGGCTTCGCCTGATCGATTTCGATACGGTGAAGATCGACCGCTCGTTTCTTCACGACTGCAGCTCCCCGAGCGGCAAGGCAATGCTACAGGACATTATCACCCTGGTCCGAAATCGCGGCCACAAGATCCTGGTCGAAGGGGTGGAAACCGACGAGCAGATGGTCTTGATGCGCGAATTCGGCATAGACAAGATCCAGGGCTTCCATGTCGGCCGCCCCGCTCCCGCCGTCAGTTTCCAGGCAAAGCGGGCCATGCGCAAACGGTCATTTGCCGTGCTTAAGTCCGCATGATGACGTGTGGGCGGTGGCATTTGGCTTAGAGCTTAGGCCGCTATTTGGCCGCGACGGGCCAAAAGCCGAAGTCTAGCTGACTTCACCTGAGCGCCGCGCCGGCTTCCAGTTTCTGGCCTGCTTCATATCGGCAGGAACACCGTCAGCGGGCTGAGCCGCGGCGGATGTCGAGACGCGGCCCGGCACCAAAGACGACCACGTGGAGAAGGCCGGCGCCAGATCAGCCCGACCATCGCCGTCAGGATCATCGCACCATCCGCTTGGCGGACCGGGTCAAGATCGCCACCGGCGGCAAGGTGATTGCGTCTACTTTTTCCTGATGGGGATCTCGCGCAAAACACCTTGCTTCCGCGAAACGGCTCGATCGAGGAATGCTATTCCCTAGATTAGTCTATTAAAACCATATATTTACTTTGATATTTGGCTCCCGGCCCTACCCTGCCAGCTCAACCACGATTGCTTGCAGGATTCCGGAACCGACAATGAGCAAGACCATCCGCTTCAATGCCTTCGAAATGAACTGCGTCGGTCACCAGTCGCCCGGCCTCTGGCGCCACCCGCGTGACCGGTCCTGGGACTACAAGGATCTGGAGTATTGGACAGATCTCGCCAGGCTTTTGGAGGCCGGATTCTTCGACTCCGTCTTCATCGCCGATGTGATCGGCTATTATGATGTCTACAAGGGCAACCTCGACAATGCGTTGCTGCAAGGCGTGCAAATCCCGGTGAACGATCCGTTGCAGCTCGCCAACCCGATCGCCTTGGCCACCAAACATCTCGGCATCGGCATCACGGCTTCGACGAGCTTTGAGCATCCCTACACCTTCGCACGCCGCCTCTCGACGGCGGATCACCATACCAAGGGCCGTATCGGCTGGAACATCGTCACGTCCTATCTGGAGAGCGGGGCCAAGAACATCGGCCAGGGCGGGCTGCGCAGCCACGACAATCGTTATGACGTTGCAACCGAATATATCGAAGTCCTCTACAAGCTGTTCGAGGGCAGTTGGGAAGAGGGAGCCGTGCTGCGCGACAAGGAGCGCGGGATATTTGCCGATCCGACAAAAATCCACGAGATCGGCCACAAGGGAAAATATTTCGATGTGCCGGGCTTTCACCTATGCGAACCTTCGCCACAGCGCACGCCCGTTCTCTTCCAGGCCGGCGCCTCGGGTGCCGGCAAGCAGTTCGCCGCCGGCCACGCCGAATGCGTGTTCATCTCGACGCCTCTGAAGGATGCCACCCGCGCCTATGTCGCGGAAATCCGCAAGCGCGCCGCCGAGCAGGGTCGCGATCCGAAAAAGGTGCTGATCTATGCGATGGCAACCATCATCGTCGATGAAACCGACGAAAAGGCACGGGCTAAATATCAGGATTACGCGAACCACGCCTCCTATGACGGCGCCTTGGTCCTGATGTCTGGCTGGACCGGCATCGATTTCGGACACTACAAACCGACGGATACGGTCAAGAAGGTCAAGACAAACGCGATCATCTCCGCCGTCGAGCATCTGGCCGGAGGCGACAAGGTCTGGTCCATCGAAGAGCTTGCAAAATGGGGCGGCATTGGCGGTCTCGGGCCGCTTTTCGTGGGATCGCCATCGACGATCGCCGATCTTCTGCAGGAGTGGGTCGAGGAAACCGACATCGACGGCTTCAACCTGGCTTATGCGCTGGCGCATGACAGCTTTGCCGACGTCATCGGATACGTCGTGCCGGAACTGCAGAAGCGCGGGGTCTACGCGACGCAGTATCGCGAGGGCACACTGCGCGAAAAGCTGTTCGGCGAAGGCCCCTATCTGCCGGCAAACCATCCGGCCCATCGCTTCCGCGACATCGAACGCGTCAAGCGCGACGAGGCCGCGGCGCAATCAACCTTGACCGAAGGGCATGCCCGCCAATCCGAACCGGCCTGACATCATCCCTGCACGGCGCCGGAGGGAAAGCGGCCCGCGCCGCCGGACCGTCGGACTTTGCCTCTGTTAGCCACCATGGAGCGCTGAATTCATGACAACGCCATCCGCACCCGCATTGGAAGTCAAGAACATCTCCCTCGCATTCAAAGGCGTGAAGGCGATCTCCGATCTAAGTTTCGAGGTGGCGCCTCAGGAAATCTGCGCCCTGATCGGCCCGAATGGGGCGGGAAAAAGCTCGCTGCTGAACATCCTGAACGGCGTCTATGTTCCCGATTCAGGCGAGATCATCTTCGAGGGCGAACATTTCCATCGGATGCAGCCGCTGGAGGCCGCGCGCCGCGGCATCGGCCGCGGGTTCCAGAACAACGCGCTGTTTTCGGGAATGAGTGTCGCCGACAATGTCATTGCCGGCCTGTCCAGGCATGCTCGCGCAACGCTCCTGGAAGAAGCACTGCTTTTGCCGCGCGCACGCGCCGAGGCGCGCCGTTTCCGCGAGCGCGCCCATGAAGTCCTGCGCCTCTTCGATCTGGAGCGGCATGCCGAGACCACCGTGGCCTTGCTGCCCTACGGCGTGCAGAAGAAGGTCGAACTAGCGCGCGCCATTGTCGCGGCTCCCCGCCTGCTGCTTCTCGATGAACCGCTGGCAGGCATGAACAGCGCCGAGAAACAGGAAATCGCGCAGATCATTGCCAGGCTGAACCGCGACCTGAAGCTGACGATCGTGCTGATCGAGCACGATATCGGCATCGTGCTGAAGCTCGCTCACCATGTCGTCGTGCTCGATTACGGGCGCAAGCTGGCCGATGGCGCGCCGGATACCATTCGCGACAATCCCGAGGTCATCGCCGCGTATCTGGGCCACGACAAGGTTGAGATCGCCGCATGAACATGTTTCTCGAAACCCTCATCGGCGGCCTGCTGGCGGGCACGATGTACTCGCTCGTCGCCATCGGCTTCGTGCTTATCTACAAGGCCTCCGGCGTCTTCAACTACGCGCAGGGGTCCATCCTGCTGTTTGCAGCCCTGACCTTCGTGTCGCTGACCGATCAGGGTGTGCCGGTGCTGGTGGCGCTGGCGATCACGGTGGTCGTGCTTGCGCTGATGGCAGTCGGGATCGAGAGGCTGATCCTGCGCCCGCTCGTCAACCGCAGCCCGATGACGCTGTTCATGGCGACGCTCGGGCTGGCCTACATCGTCGAAGGGACAGCCCAAGGGCTCATGGGGTCGCAGGTCAGGGCGCTCGATCTCGGCATCGAGGATCTGCCGATCTTCCTCGGCGACATCATGATCAGCCAGTTTGATCTCACCGCCGCCGCAGTCGCGCTCGTCCTGGTGGTGGCCCTGTCGCTGCTGTTCAACAAGACCCGCCTCGGAGTTGAGCTCAGGGGCGTGGCCGACGATACTCGCGCCGCTCTCTCCATCGGCATCGATGTCAACCGCATCTGGCAGATCGTCTGGACCATTGCGGGGCTCGTCGGGCTTGTGGCCGGTCTGCTCTGGGGCGCCCGCCAGGGCGTGCAGTTCTCATTGTCGCTGGTGGTGCTGAAGGCCCTGCCGGTGCTCATCATCGGCGGCTTCACCTCTATTGCCGGCGCCATCGTCGGCGGGCTCGTTGTCGGTGCAACGGAAAGCCTAGCCGAAACCTATATCGGCCCCTTCCTCGGCGGCGGCATCACGCCCTGGTTTGCCTATGCGCTGGCGCTCGCCTTCCTCTTCATCCGCCCCGCCGGTCTGTTTGGCGAACAGAAAATCGAAAGAGTCTGAATCATGTCCGATATTGAACTCCGGCTTACCGGCGGCATAGGCGAGGGCGCAAGCACCCGGACACTGGTCGGCATAGCCGCGGCTGCCCTGATTGTTGCCCTACCTTTCCTCGCCACGGAATACTGGATCAATGCTATCGCCGTGCCGTTCCTTATTCTGTCGCTGGCAGGTCTCGGCCTCAACCTTTTGACGGGTTATGCCGGCCAGATATCGCTCGGCGCCGGTGCGTTCATGATGGTGGGCGCCTATGCGGCATTTGCCTTCCAGCTGCGGCTGCCCGAACTGCCGCTGCCATTGGCACTGATAGCAGCCGGCATCGTCGCCGGCGCGGTCGGGTTCGCCTTCGGCTTTCCCTCGACCCGCATCAAGGGTTTCTATCTGATCGTCAGCACGCTTGCCGCGCAGTTCTTCTTCGAATGGCTGTTTCTCAAATTTCCGTGGTTCTACAACGGTGATCCGTCTGCCACGATCTCGCTTCCAGCGGGTCTGTCCGTCTTCGGCATCGATCTCAACAGCCCGCACGGACGCTATTACCTGACGCTCGCCAGCGTCGCCGTGCTGACCTGGCTTTCCTACAATCTCGTGCGCAGCCAGCCCGGTCGCAACTGGATGGCCCTCCGCGACATGGATACGGCAGCGGCCGTGATCGGCGTGCCGATCCTGCGCGCGAAACTCCAGGCCTTCGCCGTATCGAGCTTCATCTTGGGCATTGCGGGCGCACTCTGGGCATTTGCGTATCTCGGATCGGCCAGCGTGCAGAGCTTCGGCCTGACGCGATCCTACCAGATACTCTTCATCATCATCATTGGCGGCATGGGCACCATTCGCGGCGCTTATTTCGGAGCCGCCTTCGTCAGCCTGTTGCCGCTGGCGCTCGACTGGCTGTTCCAGCGGCTGCTCGGCGGCCATGTCGACGCCGGACTGCTTCAAAACATCCAGAAGGTGATCTTCGGGGTCCTCATCCTCTGGTTTCTCATCAAGGAACCGGAGGGACTAGCCCGCTTGCTGCAAAGACAGCGTGGAGATTTAGGCAATCGCCGCCTTGCGCGGCTCAAAATCAGGAGACAGACGTGAAGAAACTGATCATTGCCGCGCTTTTGGCGGGTGGCGCCTTCGTGGCGAGCCCCGCCACGCTCAACGCCGCGGATGTGTCGCAATATATCCCGCTGCCGACCTATCGTGTCGGTGCCTACGCCTCTTCGGGCGAACTCTGGTGGGCAGGCGAAAGGGACTATTTCCGCTATATCAATGAGGTCGAGGGCGGCATCGACGGGATAAAACTCAACTACGAAGAGTTCGAGACCGAGTGGAGCCCGGACCGGACTGTCGAGGTCTACGAGCGGGTCAAGGGCGGCAAGGATGGTTCGCCGATCGCTTTCTTCTTCACGCACGGCACGCCCGCGACCTATGCGCTGCTCGAGAAGGCTGCCGCCGACAAGATCCCGCTGATCGATCCGGCCGGTGGGCGCACCGAATCCATCGACGGCAGGGTGTTCCCGTATGCCTTCCCGCTGCTGTTCAGCTATTACAGCCAGGCCTCGACCGGCATCAACTATATCGCGTCCAAGGTCGGTGGGTTCGATAAGCTCAAGGGCTTGAAGATAGCAACCGTCTATCACGACAGCGCCTATGGGCGTGCCACCCAGCCCGCTGTCGACCTGCTCGCCAAGAAATACGGCTTCGAGAACATCCAGATCCCCGTCGCCGATCCAGGCAATGAACAGTCGCCGCAATGGCGCCAGGTCCATGAGCTGAAGCCGGACTGGGTGTTCTTGCGCACCTGGGGTGTCTCCACCGTGGTGGGCATCAAGACGGCAGCCCGCTTCGGCTTTCCGGCCGATCATATCATCGGCGACGTCTGGGCCGGCTCCGAATCCGACGTCATCCCGGCCGGGAAGGCGGCGATCGGCTATTCCGCCCTTGCGCCTTATCCGGCGGGGGCCGATTTCGAGATCCATCAGCGGCTCAAGAAATTCATTCTCGACGCCGGCAAGTCCGACCTGCGCGATCAGAAGTATTTCGGCGCCGTCAATTACAATGTCGGTCTGGTCAATGCCGCGCTCGCCGTGGAGGCGCTCCGCACCGGCTACAAGAAGTTTGGCGCTCGTCCCCTGAATGGCGAGGAAGGCCGGTGGGCCTTCGAGCATCTGACCATCGACGAAAACCGTCTCAAGGAGATCGGCTTTGTCGGCCTGCTGCAGCCGATCCAGATCACGCCGCTTGACCATGAAGGCGGCGGCGCTGCCCGCATCCAGAGCTGGGATGGCAAGAAGTGGGTTCTCCAGACCGACTGGATCAAGGCCGACCACGAAGCGCTACGGCCGCTGATCGAGCAGCAAGCCGCCGCCTATGCCAAGGAACACGGCATCGCACCGCGTACGCCAGATACCGAAACCAATTGATATTCCACTTGATAGTCCCACCGGGGGAGGGGCGTCGTGCCCCTCCTTGCCTGAAACAGGAGTTCACCATGCACCAAAAGCTCGCCATGCACCAAAAGCTCTTGCGCGCTGCCCTGGCGGCTGCCACTTCGTTGCTGCTGCTTGCCAGTGCAGCCAAGGCCGTTGAAACCCAGCCGGGTCCCGACAGCGACAAACAGTTTTTCCCGATCGCCAGCTATCGCGTCGGCCCCTATGCGGCGTCGGGCGCTTCCATCTGGGCCGGGCAGATCGATTATTACCGCTATATCAACGAAGTCGAAGGCGGCATAAACGGCGTCAAGATTGCCTGGCAGGAATGCGAGACGGAATGGACGGCCGAAAAGGGCATCGAATGCTATGAGCGCTTCAAGCACGGGCTGAACGGCGCTCCGGTCGCCGCCTATTTCCCGAACGGCGCGCCTGCCGCCTATGCACTTTCCGACCGCGCGGCCGCGGACAAGATACCGCTGGTAACACTTGCCTACGGTCGCACCGAGGCCACCGACGGGCGTGTGTTCCCCTATATCTTTCCGGTCATGGTGACCTTCTACAGCGAGGCGTCGGCGGTCGTGAACTATGTTGCCGAGCGCGAAGGCGGCTTCGACAAGCTCAAGGGAAAGAAGATCGCCACCGTCTACCATGACAGCGCCTATGGCCGCGAGACGCTTGATCCGCTCGCCCTTCTGGCAAAGAAATACGGTTTCGAGAATATCCAGATTCCCGTTGCCGATCCGGGCAGCGAACAATCCTCGCAGTGGCGGCAGGTCCGCGAAGCAAAGCCGGACTGGGTGTTCCTGAGAACCTGGGGTGTTTCGACGCCGGTAGCCATCAAGACCGCGGTGCGTTTCGGCTTTCCCGCCGACCACATCATCGGCGATGTCTGGGCTTCGTCCGAGGAAGACGTGATCCCGGCCGGCGAAGCGGCGAAGGGATATCTGGCGCTGACGCCTTATCCGGCCGGCGCCGACTTCAAGATCCACGAGCGTTTGAAGAAGGACATCATCGACGCCGGCAAGTCCGACCTGCGCGATACCAAGGCCTTCGGCAGCGTCTATTACAATTCAGGTCTCGTCGGCGCCCTGCTCTCTGTGGAGATCGTTCGGCAGGCCCAGGCCAAGTTCGGCAACCGCCCGATCACCGGAGAAGAAGGCCAGTGGGCGCTGGAGCACCTGAAGCTTGATGACGCAGCCCTTGAAAGGGCAGGTTTCCGAGGCCTGGTGCAGAACCTCCAACTGACGCCCGCGGACCATGAGGGCGGCGGCGCGGTGCGCGTGCAGCAATGGAACGGGTCCAAATGGTCTCTCGTCAGCGACTGGGTGCAGGCCGATCGCACAACGCTGCGTCCGTTGATCGACGCGAAATCCGAGGCCTATGCCAAGGAGCATGGAATTACGCCCCGCGATATCGGCAGCAACTGACAGGACGCGGCGGCCGCTTTGACGGTTTCCCACGATAAGGAGAAACGCCATGACCACGACATCGAAGCCCGTCGCCCCGGCGGCTGATCAGGACACCCTTCTCGAAGTGTCGGGCATCGAAGTCGTCTATGGGGGCGCCATTCTGGCCGTCGCCGATGTGTCGCTGACGATCGGCAACGGCGAAATCGTTGCTTTGCTTGGAGCCAACGGTGCCGGCAAGAGTACTGTGCTCAAGGCGATTTCGGGCCTGGCCAGCGCCGATCGGGCCAAGGTGCGCCGGGGGCATATTCGCCTCGACGGTGAGGATATTCTCGGGCTTGCGGCCAACAGACTGGCAACGCGGGGCATCGTCCACGTCATGGAAGGGCGCCATGTCTTCTCGCATCTGACGGTCGAGGAGAACCTCTTGACCGGCGCATTTCTGCACCGGCCAAGCCGCAAGGAACTGCAGCGTCAGCTCGACGACGTCTACGGCTGGTTTCCACGCCTGCGCGACAAGCGGCGCACGCATGCCGGGCTTGCGTCCGGCGGCGAACAGCAGATGCTGGCCATCGGCCGGGCGTTGTTGACGCAACCAAGGCTCGTCCTGCTCGACGAGCCCTCCATGGGGCTCGCACCGCGCATCGTTCAGGAAATCTTCGCGATCATCGCGCGCCTTAACCGGGAGAAAGGGACGGCCTTTCTGCTGGCGGAGCAGAATGCGGCTCTCTCGCTTGCCTACGCACAGCGCGGCTATGTTCTTGACACCGGCCGCGTGGCGCTCGAAGGGCCGGCGGCCGACCTTGCAGCGCGTGACGATCTCCACCGCATCTATCTGGGCGACGCGCCCTGACGCAGTCGTCGCGTTCGATCCGCGAATGTCTTCGAGGATGCATCTCGCGGGCAGAGGCCGGCGGGTGAGGTCCGACCGTCGAGAAGGCCGGGCCGGCTACCGGTCGCCGATCAACGCGGCGCGTAGCGCCTGGATCTGCCGGTTCAAGGCATCGAGCTGCGCCAGCGTCATGCCCGAGCGCTCGATCAAGGCTTCATTCAGGCAGTTGCATTGCACCAGCAGCCCGCGCCCGGCTGATGTCAGGTCGACCTGCACCTGGCGTTCGTCGGTCTGGCTGCGCTGGCGGGTCACCAGCCCGGCCTGCTCCATTCGCTTTACCAGCGGCGTGACGGTGCTCGATTCCAGAGCGAGCCTGTGGGCGATCGTGCCGACCGACATGCCGTCAGCCTCTCCAAGTGCGTTCAGTACCAGGTACTGCGGATAGGTGATGCCCATCTCGTCCAGCATAGGCTTGTAGCTGCGGTTGATGGCCATGCTGGTGGCATAGAGCGTGAAACAGAGCTGATTGTCCAACGGGAGAGGCACGGCGCATTCCTTTTGCCAATATGGGCGTCAATTCGATACCACGAAAAATAATATCGCGATACATATTTTTGTGGACAAGGGTTTTGAGTCGCGCTAGCTAAATCGTTATCGCGATATCGTTTATCGCGAAAATAACAGAAGGAGATTGAGATGACCTCGCAAACCAAGCCCAGTTCCGGCAGCGGTACGATCACCACCAAGGACGGAACGCAGATTTACTACAAGGACTGGGGGACCGGGCAGCCTGTCGTCTTTCATCACGGCTGGCCGTTGAGCAGCGACGATTGGGACGCTCAGATGCTGTTCTTCCTGTCACAGGGCTACCGTGTCATTGCACATGATCGTCGTGGCCACGGCCGCTCGACCCAGACCGATATCGGCAACGAGATGGATACCTATGCCGCCGACGTCGCGGAACTCACCGCTCATCTGGACCTCAAGAACGCCATCCATGTCGGCCATTCGACCGGCGGCGGCGAAGTGGCGCGCTATGTCGCCAAATACGGCGCCGAAGGCCGTGTCGCCAAGGCGGTGCTGATCGGCGCGGTGCCGCCGATCATGCTCAAGACCGCTGCCAATCCCGGCGGCCTGCCGATCGAGGTCTTCGACGGCTTCCGCTCTGCCCAGGCAGCCAATCGCGCCCAGTTCTTCCGCGATGTTCCCGCCGGTCCATTCTATGGGTTCAACCGCCCGGGCGCGGACATCTCGCAGGGCGTCATCGACAATTGGTGGCGCCAGGGCATGATGGGCGGCACCAAGGCGCATTATGATTGTATCAAGGCTTTCTCGGAAACCGACTTCACGGAGGATCTGAAGGCAATCGACGTGCCGGTCCTGGTCATGCACGGAGACGACGACCAGATCGTTCCGATCGCCGACTCGGCGCTGCTGACGATCAAGCTGCTCAAGAAGGGCGAGCTTAAGGTCTACGAGGGTTTTCCGCACGGCATGGCCACAACCCATGCCGATGTCATCAACGCCGACCTGCTGGCCTTCTTCAAGGCATAGGGCTTTCCGAATAGCCTACAAAAATGCACCCGCCATCAGGCGGGTGCATTTTTTGTGAGGTTCAGATTAGCGTGATCTAGGCAACTAACTGCGCTTTGCGTGCTTCCTTCATGTTCGGCAGGAACACGGTGAGCAATCCAAGAAACGGCAAATACGAGCAGATCTGGAAGACGAAATCGATGCCCTTCATGTCGGCGACGATGCCGAGCACGGCCGCCGCGATGCCGCCCATGCCGAAGGCGAAGCCGAAGAAGATGCCGGCGATCATGCCGACGCGGCCCGGCACGAGCTCCTGCGCAAAGACGACGATGTTCGAGAAGGCCGAGGACAGGATCAGGCCGATCAGCACCGTCAGCACCATCGTCCATTCCAGATTGGCGTAGGGCAGGGCGAGCGTGAAAGGCAGCACGCCGACGATGGAGAACCAGATCATCGCCTTCTGTCCGTAGCGGTCGCCGAACGGGCCGCCGAGCAGGATGCCCAGCGCCGAGGCACCGAGGAACAGGAACAGCATGACCTGCGACATCTGCACCGAAACGCCGAACTTATGCATGGAATAGAAGGTGTAGTAGCTGGCGAGGCTGGCGATGTAGGCATTCTTGCTCAGCACCAGCAATGTCAGCACGATCAATGCATTCGTCACCTTGCGGCGCGGGAAAGGCGAAACGAAGCTCGCCGCCTTGCGGGTGCCCTGCGCGGCACGCAGCCGGCTGTACCAGCCGCCGACCTGCCACAAAACGATGATGCCGATCAGCGAGCCGACGGCGAACCAGGAAATGCTGGTCTGGCCGAACGGCACGACGATGAAGGCCGCCAGCAGCGGCCCCATGGACTGGCCGAAATTGCCGCCAACCTGGAACAGTGACTGCGCCAGGCCGAAGCGGCCGCCGGAGGCGAAGCGGGCGATGCGCGAGGATTCCGGATGGAAGATCGCCGAGCCGATGCCGATCAGCGAGGCGCCGATCAGCAGCAGCGAATAATGCCCGGCATAGGCGAGCACAATCAGGCCGATCAGCGATGACGCCATGCCGTAGGGCAGCGAGTAGGGCATCGGCCGCTTGTCGGTGATCATGCCGATCACAGGCTGCAGCAGCGACGCGGTCACCTGGAAGGTGAAGGTCAACAAGCCGATCTGCCAGAAATCGAGGCCATAATTCTCTTTCAGGAGCGGGTAAATGGCCGACAGCAGCGACTGCATGATATCGTTGATGCAATGGCAGAAGCTCACCGCCAGGATGACGGTGAAGGCCGTCGCCTGGGCTGAAGCGTGACTGGTGGTCGCCGGTGGGGCGACGCTGGCGGCTATCGTATCGGTCAAGGTAGGCTCCGTGGTCTTTTTGGCGGGCAGGCCCGCAGGCAGTTGACGGACGCACCTGCGGCCGCCTTGTCGGACGCTCCTGTGGAGCGCTTGGGGACGGTGCCTTATAAGCTGCTTGCGGGATGACTTCTTTCGTGGTTTGGTCCAATAGTTTCGCAAGTGGGCCATATCGGATGCCGCACGGCAAAGAAGTCTTTCACGCTGGCAACGCCAATCTCGGCCAGTTGCACGAGAGCCGCTGGCAGTGGCTTGAGCAAGTGGCCGGGCCGGCGGTGGCATTGCCGACCGAATATCCCGATGGCTACCGTGTGCCGCAGCACCGCCACAGCCGCAGCCAGCTCTTGCATGCGCTTGTCGGCGTGGTGTTGGTGACGACGCGCAACGGGCGCTGGATGGTGCCGCCGGACCACGCGATGTGGATTCCAGCCGGCACCGAGCATTCCGTCGAGATGCTGGGCGATGTCTCGATGCGTTCGGTCTATGTCATGCCACAGGCGATCCCCGGGCTGCCCGAAGGCTTGCGCGTCGTCGGCGTCACCGACCTGATGCACAGCCTGATCGTGGAATCGGAAAAGCTGCCGCAAGGCGGCGTTCTGGAAGGACGCGGTGGGCTGATCATGAACCTTTTGCTGCACGAAATCCCGACCTTGCCGGAACGGCCTCTCGGGCTGCCATTCCCGTCCGATCCGAGGCTGTCGGCGCTGTGCCGGCGCTTCGTCGCCGCACCGTCGCCGCACGCGACGATCGATGAATGGGCGGATGCCGCCGGCATGAGCCGGCGTTCGTTCACGCGCGCCTTCCAGCGCCAGACCGGCCTGTCGCTGTCGACATGGCGCCAGCAGGCCTGCCTGTTCGCGGCGCTGCCCAGGCTGGCGGACGGCGAGCCGATCACCAGGGTGGCGCTCGATCTCGGTTATGACAGCGTGCCGGCCTTCATCACCATGTTCAAGCGCATGCTGGGGACCTCGCCGCGCGGCTATATGCGCGGCGCACGAGAGAGCGTCGAGGTCGCTCGTCGCCTGATCGGGCCGGTTCGGTTGGAAAGCTCTGCGCCGTAACGGCAGGTGCTGTTCTAGAAGCATCTCACCGTTTCACGGAAACGGCGATCTGCTCTAACTCTTTGTTTTGACGCGGTTCTAGACGGAAAACCGCTTCACACTTTTCCTGGAATTGCTCTAGTCGAACAGGCTCGACACCGATTCTTCGGTCGCGGTGCGCGAAATGGCTTCGCCCATCAGGTCGGCGATCGAGATGACGCGGATGTTGGGAGCATCGAGCACGCCCTGGGTGGGCTGGATGGAATCGGTGATCACCAGTTCCTGGAGCTTCGAACCGCTGATGCGGGCAACCGCGCCGCCCGACAGCACGCCGTGGGTGATATAGGCGGTGACGCTGGTGGCGCCGTTGGCCAGCAGCGCATCGGCGGCGTTGCACAGCGTGCCGCCGGAATCGACGATGTCGTCGATAAGCAGGCAATCCTTGCCGGCGACCGCGCCGATGATGTTCATGACTTCCGATTCGCCGGGACGCTCGCGGCGCTTGTCGACGATGGCCAGTTGCGCATCGAAGCGCTTGGCCAGCGCACGGGCGCGGACCACGCCGCCAATGTCGGGCGAGACCACCACGACGTTGCCGAGCTGCTTGTATTTGGCCTTCACGTCGCGGGCCATCACCGGCACGGAAAACAGATTGTCGGTCGGAATGTCGAAGAAGCCCTGGATCTGGCCGGCATGCAGGTCAAGCGTCAGAACGCGGTCGACACCGGCGCGGGTGATCATGTTGGCGACCAGCTTGGCCGAGATCGGCGTGCGGCCGGAGGCGCGGCGGTCCTGCCTGGCGTAGCCGAAATAGGGGATGACCGCCGTGATGCGCTTGGCCGAGGAACGCATGAAGGCATCGATCATGATGAGCAATTCCATCAAATGATCGTTGGTTGGGAACGAGGTCGATTGCAGGATGAAGACATCCTCGCCGCGCACGTTTTCCTGGATTTCGACGAAGATTTCCTGGTCGGCGAAGCGCCTGACCGTAGCTTTGCCCAGCGGGACGTTGAGGTACCGGGCGACCGCTTCGGCCAGCACCCTGTTGGAATTGCCCGCGAAGAGTTTCATGCACGGTTCCTGGTGGAGGATGATGAGACCTGACGGACTCGCTTGCGCCCTTTAACCGGGCTTTTAGCGGCCCGCGCCGGTATTGCAAGCGCCGAGATCGGGAATCCGCCGGCTAAACTCAAGAAAGCTCCGCGCCATCGCCGGGCTGCAACAGGGAGCAGCGGACTTGCGCTGCCCCTTCTTCTCGTCGGGCATCGGATTTTCCCAAAACCGTCTCCACTTTTGGGTCCGATGCCTCTAGCCCGCCTTGCCGCCGAGCCAGGCCGCGAATTGGTCGATGGTCTGGTCGGCGATCGTCTGCATGGTGGCCGGCGAGACCCCCTTCCAGCTGTCGCCGCCCGCGCTGGCGCCGGAATTGACCGACGGGGCCTTCTGCTGACCATTGATGCGGTGCAGCCGGTTGCCGGCGGGGTCATAGACATCCCAGACGTAGATGACGGTGATGTCGGCGCCTTCCGACATCGTCGAGAAATAGCCCTTCAGCACATGTGTCACGGTCTGGTCGGCGCTGCCGGCGAGCGTGATACCGCGCTGCCTGGCGCGGGTCTGCAACTCCGCCGTCAGAGGTGTCGCGGCTTCCACCGAAGCGCCGACGATCGGCGCGATCTGCAGGCGGGTCTTCGACAGGATGGCAGCGCTTTGGGCTGATGTGACCGGTGCGGCGGTGGTTGCGGGAGCGCCCGCCGTGCTGGTGGCGGGCAGCGTCTGGGTCGACGTCGCCGGCGGCGTGATCGCCGACGGTTCGAGCACGTCCTTTGCGTTGGTGCAGGCGGCAAGAGCCAATGCCACAAGCAATGACACGGTCGTCACATGCGATCGTCTCATTTGCCTTCTAACTCCTTGGCGAAGAACGCCTCCCACTGTGGATTCACTGTACGATCAAGTCGAGATCATGGCGGGACAGCGGCTTGGGCTGGGATTCGGTGGTCAGGTAGGTCCGGCCAAGCGTCATCGCCGTCTCGGTATCGGAGTCCATGATGATCATATGGGCGAACAGCGTCATGTTGGGCGCGATCGGTTCGGGATTGCCCTGGTAGAACATCGGCATGTCCATCCAGGACGGGGTGAAGCGGGCGCCGACTGAATAGCCGCAGGCGTTCAGCCGGTGCTTGGTCAGGCCGTGCGCCTCCATGGTGCGGGCATGCGCATCGAAGACGTCGCCGAAGCTGTTGCCCGGCGTCATCGCCTTTTCGACAGCCAGGAGTGCCGCGCGGGCGGCGCCGAACAGTTCCTGATGGCGCTTCGACACCTTGCCGGTCAGCACCGTGCGCATCATCGGTGCGTGGTAGTGGTTGAAGACGCCGGCCCATTCGAGCGTCAGCTGGTCATTTTTGGTGAGCTTGCGGCGGCCGGCCTTGTAGCGGCACAGCAGCGCATCGATGCCGGAGCCGATGATGAATTCGTTGGCCGGATAGTCGCCGCCGCCGGCAAAGATCGCACCCTGCATGGCGGCCAGGATCAGGGCTTCGTCGCCGCCTTGCTTGATCAGCGGCAGCGCCGCGTCGAGCGCATCATCGGAAAGATTGGCGGCCTTCTCGGCCTTTGCGACCTCGGCCGGGCTCTTGAACAGGCGCAGATGGCCGACAATGCCGGACGCATCGGCGATCTGGCCGAAGGTCTGCAACTGTTCGTCGAGCCGTCGGCCATTGAACGCGGTCAGGCCATGGGTGTCGTATTCGACACCGATGCGGGCGCCGAGCAGGTCGAGTTCGTTGAGCAGATTGCGCAGGTCGACCGCCGGATTGGCGCCGTTGCGGTCCGTCCACAAGACGATGTTGTCGATAATCGAGGTCTGACGCGCCTGGCGCAGGTCGGCCGAGCGGGTCAGAAGCACCATCGAACCGTCGGCCTTCACTACCAGGCACTGGAAGAAGCAGAAGCCGAACGTGTCGTAGCCGGTCAGCCAGTACATGCTTTCCTGCGCGAACAGCAGGATGGCGTCGAGCTTCTTTTCGGCCATCTCGATGACCAGCCGGTCGCGCCGCGCGTCAAATTCAGATCGTTCAAAATGCAGCGCCATTATTCCCTCTCCAAGACAATTGCCGAAACCTGCCGGCCGTAATCGGGCTCCTTGCGATGCGTGGTGCGCCGGTAGGAGTAGAACAGGCCTTCCTCGGCGTAAGTGCAGCGGTCAAGGCCCTCAGCCGTCACGCCGGCCTTGGCCAACCGGTCAACCGTGTAGCGGTTGAGATCGAACATCGCATGGCCGGCATTGGCGGACGGCGCGAAATAGAGGATGTTTTCGGCGGCGACTTCGACAAAGCGGGCGACGAATTCCGGGCCGACCTCGTAGTTTTTCGGGCCGATGGAGGGGCCTAGCACGGCGACGATGTTTTGGCGCCGGGCGCCGAGGCTTTCCATCGCCAGGATGGTGTTTTCGAGCACGCCGGTGAACGCGCCTTTCCAGCCGGCGTGCGCGGCGCCGATGATGCGCGCCTGCGCATCGGCGAACAGCACGGGACCGCAATCGGCGGTAGAAGCGCCGATGGCGATGCCCGGCCGGTCGGTGACGATGGCGTCTGCCTTGGGCCGCTCGCCGGCAAAGGGCTCCCTGGCGATGATGACGTCGGGCGAATGGACCTGCCAGGCGGTCAACAGATGGCTCGCCGGCACGCCCATCCATGCCGCGACGCGGCCGCGGTTCTGCGCCACAAGCATCGGGTCGTCATTCGATCCGGTGCCGATGTTGAGGCCCTGGTAGATGCCGCCGGAGACACCGCCGACGCGGGTGAAATAGCCGTGGCGGATGCCTTGTGCCCGCGCCTTGTCCAGCAGCGGCGACCGAACGGGATCCGGTTTGGTCTGATTCAGCATGCGGGCGTTGTTGTCCGTGTGGGCGGTTTCGTCAAGAAGAAGGTGCTTGGTCGAGAACAGGCGCTGCAAAGCGCGGACGGGAGATTGGGAGGGGTGGCGGTAAAAAGTCAATCCGCCCCGGCGAAAGGCCGAACCTCCACGCCGCGGGGTAGCACCGCAAGCACCTTGAACAGCTCGCCCATGGCTTGCGGCCCTGCGAGGCGCTCGACGTCCCCGGCGATCCTTTCGCGCGCCGCCTGGCCGGCATCGGCGCCAAGCCGGCCGGCGCGCTCGAGGATACCCATGCCGAGGAGGAAGTCGCCCTGTGTCGTCAGATGGGCTTCGAGGCCATGTGCACGCACGATCGCGGCAAGGGCGGCGAAATCGACATGGGAGGTGAGGTCGGCCTCACCGGGATTGGCCAGCACATCTTCGTGATCGTGGCTGCGCAAGGCCTGAAGCGTGTCCCCGACACCCGGCTGGAAATGGCCGTAGTCGAGAAACAGGCCAACGCCGCCATGCCTGGATATGCGCTCGGCGATCGTTGCCATGAGCGCGGTGCGGGCAGGCGCCACTTCGGCAATCGCACCTTGCGGCGCTTGAGTGGCATCGGCGGGCAGCAGCGTCGGGTCGACCGAACCGGCGCCGGCGAAGAAGCAAAGGTCGTTGGTCTCGTCGAGGCCGACCATGCGCTCGCGCCAGCCGGTGCCGGCTCGGACGAACTGGCGGATGGGCACGGCGTCGAACAGTTCGTTGCCGACGATGAACAGCGGTTGCTGCGGCAAGGTCTCGATGGTTTCATGCCAGCCAACCGCGAAGGGTGTGGCGCCAAGCGTCTGCTTCTGCACCTCGGTCAGGCGCGGGCTGGTCTCGATCATGGCGAAGGTGGCGCCGCTGGCCAGATCAGGATCGAGCCGCGACAGCGTACGCAACATGTCCTTCATCAGCGTGCCGCGGCCGGGGCCGATCTCGGCGATGGTGGCCGGCAGCGGCCGGCCGCTCGCCTGCCACGCCTGGTACATCCACACGGCGACCAGTTCGCCGAACATCTGGCTGATTTCCGGCGCGGTGATGAAGTCGCCGCCCGCACCAAAAGGCTCGCGCGTCGTGTAGTAGCCGTCCGCCGGGTCGAACAGGCACAGCGCCATGTATTCGTTGATCGGAAGTGGCCCCAATGCCTCGATCAGGTCGACGATGCGGGTTTTCAGCCGTGTCATGCCGGCTGCGGCTGCGCCACCGGCCTGGCGGTCAGCATCGCCCAGATACCGGCCAGCACCATCGGCGTCGACAGGATCATGCCCATGGTCAGCCAGTTGGTGCCGAGGAGGTAGCCGAGCTGCTGGTCGGGCTCGCGGAAGAACTCGACGAAAATGCGCGACAGGCCGTAGCCGCAGATGAAGGCGCCGCCGACGAAGCGCGGCGTCTTCAGCTTGAGGCGCGAATGGGTGAGGATGCGCAGCACGAGGAACAGCACCACGCCTTCGAGAAGCGCCTCGTAGAGCTGGCTCGGGTGACGGGCAAACGGCCCGCCATTGGGGAATTCGAAAGCCCAGGGCACGTCGGTCGGGCGCCCCCATAGCTCGGAGTTGATGAAGTTGGCGACGCGCACCAGGCCAAGGCCGACCGGCACGCCGGCCGCCACGACGTCAAACAGCGACCAGATGCGGATGCCGCGCTTGATGGAAAACAGCGTCATGGCGAGGATGACGCCAAGCAGGCCGCCATGGAACGACATACCGCCTTGCCAGACCGCCAAGATGTCGAGCGGGTGGGCGATGTAGCGTGGCAGATCATAGAACAGCACATAGCCGGTGCGGCCGCCCAGCACGACGCCGATGGCCGCCCAGACGATGAAGTCGTCGAGATCCTCCGGCTTCATCGGCAGGACGCCGTTCGGCCATAGCTTGGCATTAGAGGCGAGCCGCTTGGCATACCACCAGGCGAACAGGATGCCGACGATATAGCCGAGGCCATACCAATGCACCGCCAGCGGCCCGATCTGGATGAGGATCGGGTTGATGTTGGGGAAGGGTAGGGAGGCCAGAGGCAGCAGGAAATATTCGTTCAACGGGGAACTCTCGGTTGCGAACGTGTTTGCGCGCGGACCATGCGGCAGGGTTTTGGCAGGGTCAAGGCAAGGTGGGCGCCCTCGACTTGATGCCGCAGCGCGGCGCAACATGCTTGCATTCGACGCGCGGCGCCATTACCTCATTTCGAGCAAGCGAGGATTTGCCATGTCGACCGGACCGAACCGCATTCTCGATGAATTCGCCAAGCTGATGACCGATGCCGCCGGCGCTGCCCAGGGCGTGCGCCGGGAGGTGGAGACCGCCTTCAAAGGCCAGGCCGAACGCATCCTCAACACCATGGACGTGGTGCAGCGCGAAGAGTTCGAGGCCGCGCGCGAGATGGCCGCCAAGGCCCGGGAAGAAAACACCCGCCTTGCCGCCCGTATCGAGGTGCTCGAGGCGAAGCTTGCGGAACTGGCCGGTGACGCCGCACCGGCGGCGGCGGCCAAGCCCCGCACAAAAAAATAATCGTTAAACTTTTCCACATAGCCCGATCCTGAAAAGCGCTTTGCCGTGAATCGCTTAACGGCATTGCATGAATCTTTGTGACAGCGGCTTTCCACATGCGAATGACGCAGTGCGAAAAATTGGGCTGTTCACGCGACTCCCGATCAATAGACTGAATTTGTTGCATGATTCGGAGCAGGGTCATGCGACCGGGCGGTGGGGTCCGGTCTGGGGTCTTTGCGTCGAGAAGTCGTCTTTTGCGCAGGAAAGTCCTGGCCGTCCGAGTTCTAGACAAGATTGTTCGTTGTGTGTGCCCTCCCGCGGAGCGTGTGGCGGCGCTCGTACAGAACGACAGGAAGCATTCCATGGAACTTCTCGAACTCGAATTCTCCCGCGAAATCCATCCGGTGGATGTTATCGAGCAGGTGGCCCACAACAACGACTGGTCCTTTGAGCGGGCAGGCGACGACGAGATTTCGATCTCGGTTGCCGGAAGCTGGACCGACTATCACGTCTCCTTTTCGTGGATGGAGGATTTCGAAGCGCTGCACCTAGCCTGTGCCTTCGACATCAAGGTGCCGGAGACCCGCGCGCTGGAAGTGATGCGGCTCTTGTCGTTGATCAACGAGCAGATGCTGTTTGGCCATTTCGACCTCTGGGAGCAGGAGGGCGCGATTATGTTCCGCCAGTCGCTGCTGCTGGCCGGCGGGGTCGAGCCGTCGAGCCAGCAGGTCGAAGTGTTGCTGTCGTCGGCGCTGGAAGCCTGCGAATGCTATTTCCAGGCGTTCCAGTTCGTCGTCTGGTCGGGAACCTCGGCCAAGGACGCCCTGGCCGGCGTGCTGTTCGAGACCTACGGCAACGCCTGAGTCCCCGTGAGGCAGACAAGACCAAGATGAGTTCGAACAGCGAGCGCAAGCCCGAGATCAGTTTTGCCGATTTCGATCGTGTCGACATCCGCGCCGGCACGATCGTCGAGGCCGAACCGTTTCCCGAGGCGCGCAAGCCCGCATTCAAGCTGAAGATCGATTTCGGCCCCGGCATCGGCATCAAGAAATCGTCGGCGCAGATCACCAAATATTATACACCGGAGACGCTGATCGGCCGGCAGGTGTTCGCGGTGGTCAATTTCCCGCCGCGCCAGATCGGTCCATTCATGTCGGAAGTGCTGACGCTCGGCTTTCCCGACGAAGAGGGCGCTGTGGTGCTCGGAGCGATTGAGCGCAAGGTGCCGGATGGCGGGCGGTTGTTTTAGGCTAGAGGAACGACCGTCGTTCCTTCGCGCTCCCTCCGTCCTGCTGATGTCGAACAGTACGATGCCGCCAGCCTTGAGTCAGGCCGCCAGCTTGCGCGTTGTGCCCAGTGCTTCCTCGACCGTATCGAGAAACATCTCCGCACAGGCTTTCCAGCTATAGCGCATGGCACGTTCGCGGGCTTCGGCACGGTCTACATTGAGCGCGGCAAGCGAGGCCTCGCGCAGATCGTTGGAGACCGCGCCGCCGAAGCCGTCGCCGACGATGTCGATCGGCCCGGTCACCGGATAGGCGGCAACCGGCGTGCCGCTGGCCAATGCCTCGATGATGACGTTGCCGAACGTGTCGGTGCGGCTCGGGAAGACGAAGACATCGGCCGAGGCATAGATCTCGGCCAGTTCGTCGTTGGGGCGATGGCCAAGGAAATGCGCTTGCGGATATTTTGCCTTGAGCCTGGCAAGCTCGGGGCCTTCGCCGACGATCACCTTGCTGCCCGGCAGGTCGAGGTCGAGAAAGGCGGAGAGGTTCTTTTCGATGGCGACGCGGCCGACGCAGAGGAAGACAGGGCCGGGGAAGCCGAGATCCTTCTTCTTGTCGGGCCGGAAATGGTCGGTGTCGACGCCGCGCGTCCACGGCCGCAGCTTGGTGAAGCCGCGCGCTGAGAGGTCGTCTGCGAGCGACTGGGTGGCGACCAGCGTGCCTTGGCCGGAATTGTGGAAATCGCGCAGCCAGCGATAGGCCCAGCTTTCCGGCACCGGCAGCCGTGCGCTGAGATATTCGGGGAAGCGCGTGTGATAGCTGGTGGTGAACGGCCTGCCGGCATTGCGGCAATAGCGCCGCGCCATGATGCCGAGCGGTCCTTCGGTGACGATGTGGATGTGGTCGGCTCTGCCGGCGTCGATCAGGCGCGCGACATGGCCGGGCGTGGTCAGCGCCAGCCTGATGTCGGGATAGGTCGGCAAGGGCAGGGTGCGAAAGATGTTCGGCGTCAGGAAATCCACGGCGACATCGAAGGATTTCAGCGTCTCGGTGAGCCGCTCCAGCGTGTGGACAACGCCGTTAACCTGCGGCCGCCAGGCATCGGTGACCATCAATATGCGCATGGCGGCCCTTTGCAGGAAAGGTCGACGGTTGCCTTGAGACGATGCCGGAACGGCGACCAGCCCGCTGCTCTCGCTTCGCTCCAGCGCACCCGGACGGGCACGGGGTCGAAGTGAGGCGGCAAGGCCGAATCAATTGAGGTCGCGCGCTTCATGCACGCTCTTGATCATGGTTTCATGACGGGCCGATGAAGCCGGTTTCCACTTTTCGGAATCGTGCCCCGTTATGCGGGAACCTTGATGATGGCGCGCAGTCCGCCGAGCGGGCTGTCTTCAAGGGTGATGTCGCCGCCATGGGAACGGGCGATGTCGCGGGCGATCGACAGGCCGAGCCCGGTGCCGCTGGCATCGAGGTTGCGGGCCTCGTCGAGCCGCACGAAGGGTTTGAACACGTCTTCGCGCCGGTCAGCGGGGATGCCCGGACCATCGTCGTCGATGGTGACCAGCAGCGAGCCGCGGCCATGGGTGGCGTTGACTTCCACCGTCTTGGCATAGCGGAAGGCGTTGCCGATGACGTTGGACATCAGCCGGGCAAAGGCGTTCGGCCGCACATGCACGTCGGGGTCTCCGGCAAGCGTCGTTGACAGCTTGCGCTTGCGCAGCCTGGCCTCCTCGTCGAGCTTCTCGAAATAGGCCTCGAGATCGAACCGTCCGGCGTCTTCCGAAGCCTCGCCACGGGCAAAGGCGAGATAGCCTTCGAGCATCGACTGCATGTCGTCGATGTCCTGGTCGAGCGCGGCCTTGGTCTCGGCCTTGCCGCCGGAAAGCGCCAACTGCAGCTTGAAGCGGGTGAGGATGGTTCGCAGGTCATGGCTGACGCCGGTCAGCATGGCGGTGCGTTGCTCGATCTGGCGCTCGATGCGCTCGCGCATCTGCATGAAGGCAAAGCCGGCGCGGCGAACCTCCTCGGCGCCGCGCGGCCGGAAGTCGCGCGGCATCGGCCGGCCCTTGCCGAAGCTTTCGGCGGCTTCGGCGAGCATCAGGATCGGCCGGATCTGGTTGCGCAGGAAGGGGATGGCGATCATCAGGAGCACCAGCGAGGTGCCGACCATCCAGATCAGGAAGATGTGGGTGTTGGAGGCATAGGCCTGGCTGCGGCGCACGAAGACGCGCAGCACCTTGCCCTCGAGCTGCACGCGCACCTCGACGATGTTGGAGTTGCCGACCGTGTCGATCCAGAACGGGCGGTTGATCTGGCGGGTGATCTCGGACGAGAGAACATCATCCAAAATCGAGAAAAACGGCTTTGGACCGGGCGCGGGCAGTGGGTCGGGCGGCAAGAGGTCGACCTTCAGCTGCATGCGGTCCTGGGCGATGCGGATGATGTTGGTGTAGTCGGCATCGCGCGGATAGGTCTCGATCAGGTCGATGATGGCGGCAATGTCGCGCACGGTGGCCTGCGACAGGCGCTGCGTCACGGTTGCCCAATGACGTTCCATGAAGACGAAGGCGACGACCGATTGCAGCAGGATCATCGGCGCGATGACGATGATCAGCGAGCGGGCATAGAGCCGCTTGGGCATATAGAGCGAGACGAGGCGCCAGAAGCGGTTCCAGGCGCGCGGCACCGCCTTCAGCGTCCGCGCGGCGCGTGCGCTCAAGCCGCCATTGCCCGGCTGTTCCAGTTCCGTGGTTGCCATTCGCTCATTTCGCTTGCCCGCAGCCGCTCAGCAGGCCGCAGGCGGCATTCTATTCCACGCTGAGCCGATACCCAATACCGCGCACGGTCTGCAGCCAGACCGGGTTGGACGGATCGCGCTCGATCTTGCGGCGCAGCCGGTTGATCTGGACGTCGATGGTGCGCTCGCCGACCTCCGAATCGTCACCGACAAGCTCGTGGCGGGGTATCGTCTCGCCGGCCCTTGCCGCGAAGATCGCCAGGATCTCCTGTTCGCGGTCGGTCAGCTTCAGCGCCTCGCCGCCACGCTTCAATTCGCGCCGGGCGATCTGGAAGGTGTAGGGGCCGAAGACCAACTGCTCGACCTTGGGCGTGGTCGCCGGGCCACCACGGCGAAGGATGTTGTTGATGCGCAGGATCAGCTCGCGCGGATCGAACGGCTTCGGCAGGTAGTCGTCGGCGCCGGCCTCAAGCCCTGAGATGCGGCTGTCGGTCTCCGACAGGGCCGTCAGCATCAGGATCGGTACGTTCTTTTCGGCCCGCAGCGACTTGGTCAGGTCGACGCCCGTCTCACCCGGCATCATGACGTCCAGCACCAGAAGGTCGAAGTCGAGGCCGGCAAGCTTGCGCCTGGCTTCGCCGGCATTGCCGGCGACGGTGACGCGAAAGCCGTTTTCGGTCAGATACTGCTTGAGAAGATTGCGGATGCGGGTGTCGTCGTCGACGACAAGCAGATGCGGCGCGTCGTCGTCCGGCGCGGCCGCATGATCGACCCGTTCAGTGCTCTCCATGGCTTTTCCCTGACATTTTTGCGGACCCAACGTCGATCTGCGCCCTCAGTTCCGGATTGACCATCGCTTCGAGGAACCGTTCCACCAAGGTCCGTTCGGTTACTCCGGAATCCCCCAATGCAGCATGGATGCGGCGCGACTGTGGCCGCGCCAGCGCCAGCGCCAGCGCACGGCCCTTGGCCGTCGGATAAAGTTCGCGCTGGCGGCGGTCGCGCGGACCTTGCAACTGCACGACATGGTCGGTGTCAATCAACTGCTTGAGCACACGGGCCAGGCTCTGTTTGGTGATCTTCAGCACGTCGAGCAGTTCGGCGACCGTCAGGCCCGGCCTGCGGTTGACGAAATGCAGCACCCGGTGGTGGGCCCGGCCGAAGCCGTAGTCGGCCAGGATCTGGTCCGGATCGGAGGTGAAGTCACGATAGGCGAAGAAGAGCAGCTCGATGATGGCGAAGTCGATGCCGTCCTCGACCGACATGGCGGTCCTGATCGGTTTTCCGGCGGCTGGGCTTCGATCCGTCATTATTTCTCCGTGGGAAAGAGAGATTATGTCAGTACTATTGACGTAATTTCCCTGCAATGGTAATTTTTGACAAGCTTTTGGGCGGATTGCGAACGAAAAGGCAAAGGAGGCCGGTTTTTCCGGAATTTCCTAAGTTTGCCAGAGCGCAATTATCCGCCTACGCTCCACCATAAAAGCCGCTTTGGGCGGCCGACACGAAACACACAACGATACAACTATCCGGGCTGCCGCCCGTGGGAGGTTAACATGGCATCCGTTCCCTTCGATCAACTCGATGGCTTCATCTGGATGAACGGCGAATTCGCCCAATGGGGTGACGCCAAGATCCATGTGCTGACGCACGGGCTGCATTACGCCAGCGCCGTTTTCGAGGGAGAGCGCGCCTATGGCGGCGAGATCTTCAAGCTCAACGAACACACCGAGCGCCTGCATGAATCGGCACGCCTGCTCGGTTTCAATATCCCCTATTCGGTGGCCGAGCTCAACGACGCCTCTTCCACGCTTCTCAAGAAGCAGGGTTTCCAGGACGCCTATGTCCGGCCGATTGCCTGGCGCGGCAGTGAGCAGATGGGCGTCTCGGCGCAGAACAACCGCATCAACTGCGCCATCGCCATCTGGCAATGGCCGAGCTATTTCGATCCTGCGCAGAAGCTGAAAGGCATCCGTCTCGATGTGGCGGAATGGCGCCGGCCCGACCCGCGCACCGCGCCTTCCAAGTCGAAGGCAGCCGGCCTCTACATGATCTGCACCATGTCCAAGCACGCCGCCGAGGCCAAGGGCTATGCCGACGCCATGATGCTCGACTGGCGTGGCCAGGTCGCCGAAGCGACCGGAGCCAACATCTTCTTCGTCAAGGAGGGCAAGATTCACACACCCAAGCCCGACTGCTTCCTCGACGGCATCACCCGCCGCACGGTCATTGGGCTGGCCAAGGATCGCGCCTTGGAGGTGATTGAACGCGCCATCCTGCCGGAAGAGCTGGAAAGCTTCGAGCAGTGCTTCCTGACCGGGACGGCAGCGGAAGTGACGCCGGTTTCCGAGATCGGGCCTTACCGATTCGAGGTCGGCGAAATAGCCAAGAATCTTATGAATGACTATTCTGCGGCCGTTCAGCCCAAGCACGCGATCGCCGCAGAATAACGAAAGTCACAGCTTTTTTAGGAAGTAGGGGCGGTTTTCGGGCCGCCCCTTTTATTTCAGCGTTTCTGCATTTGACTTTCGTCCAATTCGGCGTCTCATGATGGTGTCGGCCCGGGAGGCTGACAGCTATGGAGGGACTAATCATATGGACATGAACACGCTTCTTCCGATCATCATACAGGTGATTACTGGCGTCATCGGTGGTCAGGCGGTCGGTGCGGCGCTCAAGACGGCGGCGATGGGTCAGCTTCCCAAAATCCTGGGCGGAGCCATTGGCGGCGTCGGCGGTGCGGCGATCCTCGGCAGCCTGCTGGGTGGCGGTGCGGTCGATCCGGCGGCTGCGGCAGCAGCAACGAGCGGTCTCGGCAGCGCGCTGAACCTGCAGAACATCGTCGGCGGCGCCGGCGGCGGCGCGATCTTGACCGCCATTCTCGGCGCGGTCATGGGCGCCATGAAGAAGTAGGCAGGCCGTTTCGGTCTTTTCAAATGGGCGGCTTCGGCCGCCCATTTCCGTTTTCGGAGCTACCGATGTTCGTCTTTCGAGGGTGGACGCCCTTTGTCCGCGCCTCTACATCACCCGTGAACATCGAAAGGACGATCATGGGTCAGCTCAATGCCGGCATCGTGCCGGTCACACCGTTCCAGCAGAATTGCACCATCCTGTTCGACATGGATGACAAGCATGGCGTCGTCGTCGATCCTGGCGGCGATATCGACAAGGTGCTGGCGGTGCTGAAGGACAATGCGATCTCAGCCGGGGCTATCTGGATAACGCATGGCCACATCGACCATGCCGGCGGCGCAATGGAGTTGAAGGAGGCGCTCGGCGTCGAGATCATCGGTCCGCATGAGGCCGACAAGTCGCTGCTCGACAATCTGGAAAACCAGGGCAAGCGCTACGGCATCGCCGGAGCGCGTAACTGCGTGCCCGACCGGTTCCTGGCCGAAGGCGAGACCGTGTCGTTCGGCGGCCATGTGTTCGAGGTGCTGCACTGCCCCGGCCATGCACCAGGTCACGTTGTTTATTACAACCGCGCGGCCAAGTTCGCCCATGTCGGCGACGTGCTGTTCCGCGGCTCGGTCGGCCGCACCGACCTGCCGGGCGGCGACCACGCGGCGCTGATCGCTTCGATCAAGGACAAGCTCCTGCCGCTCGGCGACGACATCGGCTTCATCTGTGGCCACGGTCCCGGCGGACGTTTTGGCGAGGAGAGGCGGATCAACCCTTTTTTGACTTGAACCAGGCTCGGAACCGTAGCTGTTTTCATCAGCCTCAAGCGACCGTTGACATTGTAGGGACCACAACAAAAAAGCGCTGGCCTTGCGGTCAGCGCTTTTCTGTTTTGGGGGCAGGGAAGCCCTTGGTTTAATTGGCAGTGCAGAAATGCTGTTCGCCGTCATTGCCGGTGAACGTCCCGGTACGGGAATTGAAGCTGCGGTAGCGGTCCGAGCAGTATTCGTACCAGTCACGCGTCCATGGCTCGGCATAACGATCGGCGTAGACCACCCGCGGCTCCGCATAGTAGCGGCGCACCGGGGCCGGGCGTATCACCACGTCACGATCGTAACCGTCATCGTAGTAGCGGTCAGCGCCGGGCGGCGGCCGGTCATTGGCCAATGCACCACCGATCAGCGCGCCGGCCGCGAGGCCGAGCACGCCGGCGGCAATGGCATCGCCGTTGCCATGATGGCCATGATGACGGCGCCAGTCGCGCGCATTGGCGGCGGGCAAGGCCGTGAGCGTGGTAGCGACCACGGCAGCGGCCAGGACGGCGGTTTTGAAAATTCGGTTCATGTCGATCTCCTTCGTGCCGGCCCGTGTAGTTTCGGGGATGCGGTCCGGCTTTACCGAAGACTAATATGCGACCGTGGCTGAACGGGGGCTGAACGGATTTTTACGTGTCTATTCAAAACAGACGTCAAAAATCATAGGCTCTCAAGGGAGCGATCTGCCTGGGATCGCCGGTTTGAAGCCGGCTCAGCCGACCGACAGGTTGACGGCCTTGGGACCCTTGCCGCGCTTGTCCGGCTCGGTGTCGAACGACACTTTCTGGCCATCCTCGAGACCGGGAAGACCGGACGCCTGCACGGCTGAAATATGGACGAAAACATCCTTCGCTCCATCATCGGGCGTGATGAAGCCGAAGCCCTTGGCATGGTTGAAGAATTTGACGGTGCCGGTCTGCGGCATGGGAAGCTCCTTTGTCCCATAAACTCCAGTCTCGGGCCGGCAAATGCCCGAGTGGAAATTTGTCCTTTATTTTAGCGTCATCGGCAAGGGAAAGTTTTGCGGGCGTCTAAAGCACGTTGCGGCGCGCTTTGGGTCTTTGTTTTTATGCAAGTCGTTGCCCAGAACCTGGCGGCTTGGGCGACATCACCGGCCCGCGCCTTCGATAAGGAAAAGGCGCGACGAAGATCGCCGCGCCTTTCAAAATTCAGATCCCTCTCCAGGCCAGGTGCAGGCATGGAGCCTCCGTCGCACGTCCGAGTGACATGCGGCGCGCCGATGGCTCAGGCTGCGCGGAGGTTGACGGCCTTGGGGCCCTTGCCCATGCGGTCCGGCTCGACGTCGAAGGTGACCTTCTGGCCGTCGACGAGCGTGCGCAAGCCGGAGGCTTCGATCGCGGAGATATGGACGAACACATCCTTGGCGCCACCATCGGGCGTGATGAAACCGAAGCCTTTGGTCGCGTTGAAGAATTTAACGGTGCCGGTCTGGGCCATTGGGGAAACTCCTTCACCCGTTCAGTCTTTGGTGGTCCCGCCCGCCGCCTGGCGCAAAGGGCAGTTCCCGGTGGTTGCTTCGGCAGTCATGCATTGGCGCATGGTCAAACCCCCCGCCGAAAACGGGGCCGTCAGAGATTCACAGTATCGGGGAAAGGTCGTCCAAAACGTTCCGCTCTCCGGGTCGCAAATGCCCGAACACGGAATTTATCGCACGGAAACGTGATGGTTGCAAGATACCGCCGCGGGCCGCCACACTGGGCGCATCCCGACGCAAGGATCGACTGACTTGGGCATCGATGGGCTCGGCATAGGCTTGCTTGCCGGTCGGGTCATCGGCCAGAGCCAGCCCACGAATGGGCCAGACATCGGCGGCGCGCTACCCCCCCTTGCGGGCCAGGCGCCGTCGTCGTTGCGGGGCCCAAACGGGGGGTTGCATTTGGCAAGGGAATGGCGAGGATCGATAACCGGGGACGCGATCGTGGGAGATCATCATGAAATTTCTGGCGGCAATCTTTTCGCGGCAGGGTTTTGCCATCCTGTTGCTGTCGGCAATTCTTGCCGCCTGCACCGTCGTCGTCGATGAGGGACCAGGGCCGCGCCCGCGTCCGCCACGGCCCGAACCGCAATATTGCAGCAAGCAGTACGAGCCGGTCTGTGCCCGCCGCGGCGGCGACCGCCAGACCTTCGCCAATGCCTGTCTTGCCGACCGGGCCGGCTACCGCATCGTGCGCGACGGCCCGTGCCGCGACGGCGGCGGTGGCGGTGGCGGTGGCGGTGAAGAGCAGACGTTCTGCACCCGCGAATATGCTCCGGTCTGCGGCCGCCGTCATGGCGAGATGCGCACCTTCCCCAATTCCTGCGAAGCCCGCGCCGCGGACTATCGCGTCGTTGGCGACGGGCCGTGCTGAGGACGCTGCGCCTTGTTGAGGACGACAGGCGTCAAGCCGTCGGCTTCACCTCGCGACAGTAGGCGATGAACTCGGACGCGGGCATGGGTTTGGCGAAAAGCCAGCCCTGGGCGTAGTCGACGTCGCGCGCCGCGAGATAGTCGGCTTGCGCCTGCGTTTCCACGCCCTCGGCAACGATCTTCAGCTTTAGTGTCTTGGCCATGTCGATGATATGCGGGGTGACGGAACTGGTGGCGGAATTCGTGCTGATCGTATCGATGAACGATTTGTCGATCTTGAGCGCATCGAGCGGCAGCCCCTCGAGATAGGACAGGCTGGAATAGCCGGTGCCGAAGTCGTCGATTGCCACTGCGTGGCCAAGTTCGCGGGCGCGAACGAGCGTCGAGCGGGCCGAGTTGATATCGACGAAACCTCGCTCCGTCGCCTCGAGCCAGATTTGCTGGGGCCGGATCCCGGTGTGCTGCAACGCCTTTTCGATGATAGGCAGGACCCGCGCGGTGCCGACATCGGTTGCGCTGAGATTGATGGCGATGTGAAGAGAGCGATCGGCGGCCAGGAGCCTGTTCAGGTCGAACACAACCATCGCAATGACCTGATCGGTGATCGCTGTGATCAGGCCGCTCTCTTCCGCCAGCGGAATGAAGAGATCGGGCCGGACGAGGGAACCGTTCGACCGCTTCCAACGCACCAGCGCTTCCGCCCCGATGCATTTGCCGGTCCTGAGTTCGACGATCGGCTGATAGTGGACGATGAATTCGCGCTTGCGTACGGCGATCTGCAATTCTCCCAAGGGTGAAAGCCGCCTTCGCGACAGCCACACAACCATGCCGATGATGAAGGCGGCCATGAAGGCGCCGAGCGGGAGCAGCAGAAATTGCTGCTGGCGAACGCTGCCCAGGATCTGGCTTGTCGGTTCGGTGGCGACAGCGATCCAGCCCGTCTCGCGCGCGGTGGCAAACAGGAGATCGTCATCGATGCCTTTGCTGGGGCCGGCGATGATCTTCTCGACGCGGGCGGGATCAGGGCCGTTCAGCGCGCCAAGCAGGATGCCCGTTTGCGTCGTCAAGGCGAGCTGGACACCGGGATCGACGATGATGTCGACAAAGCGTACCGGATCGACAAGGACATTGTGGTCCCTGTATTGCAGCGCCATCAGCGAATGGCCCTCGCTCATCACCGGCTGCATGCGGGCGGTGACGGCAATGCCGTCCCTGGTGGTGAAGTCCGGGGTGGATTGCGCAACGCGCCCTTCGGTCGGTCCCCAGGAAGAGCATTTGAGCAGGCCGTTTTCGAAATAGCCCATTTCTTCGATCGGGCGCGTGTTGATGGTGAGTTGCCGCATACGGGCTATATGGTCCGCCGAACAGCGGATGCCGGTGAACTGGTCGATCTGCCGCAAAGCGGCGGTGGCATCGTCGAGCGAGATGTCGGCCCTGGCGATGGCGCGGCTGGCGAACAGCTGCAGCCGCTCATGTTCCTTTTGGACGGCCTGAATCCAAGCGAGATGAAACATAGCCGCGATTGGCACGATGGCGCCCAGCATGGCCAACACCACCGCCGTCACGATGATGCGCGACCTGTCCATGCGCCTCCTGCCTCCGGGTATGAGCGGCGATCGTGGGTGGTCGCCCGCAACGTCTCGGCCACCAATCGTGGCAGCGGCCCGGTTCAGGCGGATCTTAGGGCCTCGATCTTACGTGAACTTTAATGGAGTCGTGGGGCAGCACCGCCGCTCTAAACCGGATAGGCGCCGTCGGCCGGGCCGGCGTAAAGCTCGCAGCCATTGTCGTCGCAGATGCGCAGGCGATCGGGGATTTGCGGCATGGCCAGCGTGTGGAACAGCGCGGTGGCGCCCTGCAGCGCGGCGCGCAGATTCGGCGCCTCCAGCGATACCTTGTCGAGAGTGGCTTCGTCGGCGTCGCGCGACCGGTAGAACTCGATGATGAAATTCAAGCGCGCCTCCGGGGCAGAGCATTGCGCGGGCCTGTTCAGTCAATTCGTCCCCTCACAGAGGGACGACGGAGAGGACGCACGAGGCGCCCTCCAGTTTGTCAGCCTTTCGACTTCGGCTTCAAGCTGCTCTCCGCCTGCTTGACCGAGGAGCCGAACGGGGAGGCGGGCTTTGCCACGACCTTGTCCTTCTTCGGCTTGCGTGTCTCGCGGTTGCTTCGCTGTTGACCTTTGGACATGTCGTGCTCCTGCTTCAGTGTTGGCTTGGCGGTGGGGTCTCAGATGAGCGGGTTGCTGGCAACAACGGGGTTGTCGGCAACAACCGGATCTGCCGGTTCGAGATTGTCTTCGGTGGTGACCCGCTCATAGGTCTCCTGCTCGCTGCGGATGCGGTATTGCGGCGAACCATCCTTGACCGGCAGCCTGCTCTTGATCTGGAACAGTTCGGCGGTCTTCTGAACGAGGCCGGTGCGGCTCTTCATGCGCACGGTCTGACCGATCGAAAACTGGTGCGCGGGCGTGTCGGTGCGCGGGCGCGCATTCTGCTGGAAACGGATCATGCTGCATTCTCCCTGTCGCGCTTCAGCGCTGTTTCGAGTTCGAGGTAATCGATGGCGACAAGCTGGCTGGTGGGCGGGTTTTTCGCTGCCCTTGCCGGCAGATGGATGAAAGTGGCGACGCGGCGCCAGGCAAGCCGCGACATGCCCTCGATCAGCTCTTCGTCGTGGTCGATGTCGTAGTCGCCGGCCGGCAGCTGCCCTTCCAGTCCGCCGAGCACGAAAGGTGCGGTGAAGTGCGCGATGGAGTGGGTGGTGCGGTCCGGCATTGTTTACCTATGCAAAGCAGCGGTCCTGAAAACAAAAAAGCGGGGACGAGCCCCGCTTTCCTATTTCCGGCAGTCGCTGGAAATAAGCCGCTTTCGAGAGCTGCCAGTACATCCGTGGTCAGCGTTCATCGAATTCGGCCGGATCAGATCAATTGCAAATTGGCGGCCGACTCGCGGCCCTTGGTGTCACGCTCCAACTCGAACTGCAGCTTCTGGCCTTCGGCGAGGCCGGGGAAGCCGGCGCGCTCCAGTGCGCTGACATGGACAAAGACGTCCTTGCCGCCCTCGGTCGGCTGAATGAAGCCGAAGCCCTTCTGGCCATTGTAGAACTTCACGGTTCCGGTGTTCATGTCGGTCTTTCGAAGAATGAGATTGGTCGCGCGGAGCGAATATGCCGCGCGCCCGGTATCGATGATTTGGAATGAGATTGGCGGGTCGAGAACCTCTGACGCCGCGAGATGCCAATTCTGGCCCAAAGCGATCCTGTACAGATAAGCCTTTTTTGTAATTTAATCAAGGCGTTTTAAAATAAAATTGGGTTTCATTCAAAAAATTGCGCGCTGTAACTATCAGAAAAATGATGATACAAATTCATACAATTCAAAAACTGTTTGAAGATTAGCGGGAATAATTCTCCCGGTATTTTCATTTTTCTTGTGAATTGAAGAAGGAGACCTCGTGATGTCCGTAAAGACGCCAATAGGCACCCCCGTAACGATCACGCCGGTCGCAAAGCCGGTAATGGCAAAGCCGATGGTTGTCCTGTCGCCGCGGCTGACTGTCAGAAGTGACGAGGCGGCAAAGCGAAGGATCGCCGACACCGATGGAACGGTCCGGCGTGCCAGGCAGGTTGCCGAGACCAATCGCCTGATTTGATCTTTCCGCACCGACGAAAGGACGAGACAGCAGGCGAAGCCTTGAACCTGCGGCGCCGATGGCTTAGATCGCCACAGGCGGACAAAACACGGCAGGTTTCCCATCAACAGAGATCAAAGACGAGCGGCGGGTGCGGGAGCCAGGTCTGGCGCAGGCGGACAGCCGCCGCTGGGCCTCGACCAGTATGTGCAGCAGGCGTTGCAACTGCATCAGGCCGGGCGCCGGCAAGAGGCTGAGACGATCTACCGGCAGGTGCTGGCGCGTCAGCCCAAGCACGCCGCCGCCGCGCATTTCCTGGGACTGCTGCTGCACCAGACCGGGCGCAGCGAAGAAGGGCTGGATCTCATCGAACGGTCGGTGAGCCTGCAGCCGACGAATCCCGATTTCCTCAACAATTTCGGGACGGTGATGCGCGACCTCGGCCGCCCTGCTGCGGCCATCGATTTCTTCCGCGGGGCGGTGGATCTGCGGCCGGACCAGCTCGCGGCGCGCGACAATCTAGGCTCATCGCTGAAGCAGGTCGGCCAGTTCGAAGAGGCCGAAGAGATTTATCGCGGCACGGTTGCACGCAACCCATTTCATGTGCGCGCCCGCATCGGGCTTGCCGAAACCCTGCAGGAAGCCGGGCGGCTGGATGAGGCGCTCGCCGTCTTCCGCGAAGCGCTGACGATCCGGCCCAAGGATGCCGACCTGCTGCACGGGCTCGGCGTCGGGTTGATGGAAAAGGGCAAGCTTGACGAGGCGGCCGACCTGTTCCGGCAGGCGTTGGCGATCAATCCCGCCATGGCCACAGCCTGGCTGATGCTGACGCAGGTCAAGCGCCAGAAGGAGCGCGACAGCGAGCTTGGGGGCATGGAGGCCCAGCATGCCAAGGCGCCGCAGGACAGCCTGGCACGCATGCAGCTGTCTTTCGGACTCGGCAAGGCGAATGACGATCTCAGGGATTATGGCCGGGCCTTCGACTATTTCGCCGAAGGCAATGCGATCCGCCGCAAAGGCATCGACTACGATCAGGCCAGGACGCGGGCCGAGTTCGAGGCGATGAAGGCCACCTTCGATGCCGGCTTCTTCGAGAAGCACAGGCCCAGCTCAATCAGCGACGACACGCCGATCTTCGTCGTCGGCATGCCGCGTTCGGGCACGACGCTGGTCGAGCAGATCATTGCCAGCCATCCGCAGGTCTATGGCGCAGGCGAGCTCAGCATCTTGAAGAAGGCGGTCGGCAGGCAGTTCCCGGCGACCATGCCGGGTGGCTTCCCATGGGGCGTATCGGATACCGGCGATGCGGATTTTGCCGAGGCAGGCCAAGCCTATCTCGACATGCTGCATGCCCGCTATACGAACATGCGTCACGTCACCGACAAAATGCCAGGCAACTTCCTGCTTGTCGGCTTCATCCACATGATGATGCCGAAGGCCAGGATCATCCACTGCGCGCGCGATGCAGCGGCCACCTGCCTGTCGATCTACAAGGTGCATTTCCGCGGCGACAGCCATCGCTATGGCTACGATCTCGGCGAGCTCGCCGACTTCCACAATCTCTACACCGACATCATGAAGCATTGGCACACGGTGCTGCCGGGCGTCGTGCATGATGTACGCTACGAGGATTTTGTCGCCGACCAGGACGGACAGACGCGGGCATTGATCGCTCATCTCGGCCTGCCTTGGGACGATGCGGCACTATCGTTCCACGAAACCGACCGACCGGTTCGCACGGCTTCAGCCGCACAGGTGCGCCAGCCGATGTATCAGGGGTCGGTCGATCTGTGGAAGCGCTATGGAGACCGGCTCAAGCCGTTGCTGGACAAGCTGGATTAGTGCAACGCTATCTAGCTGATCGCGTGGCCTTAGAGATTGGCCTAAGCACCCGCGTCGTCATCCTAGGGGCTTCGCGACGGAGCTTCGCTCCTGCTTCGCCCTAGGATGACGAAGCTGAGGCTTCTTCTAATCGCTACCGGCTGCTCAAAGCTCAATGAATGGCTTGAAGCCACCGAAGATCATGCGCTTGCCGTCGAACGGCATGTCCGCCCAATCGGCCTTCAAGCGCGGGTCGGCCATCACCTTGGCCATGACGGCATCGCGGCTCTCCCGCGACTCATAGACGGCCCAGGCGAAGACGACGATCTCGTCGTCCTTGGCCTGCACGGCACGCGGGAAGGACGTGACCTCGCCATAGGGCACGTCGTCGCCGATGCATTCGACATAGGCGAGCGCGCCATGTTCCCTCCAGATAAGGCCCTGCGAGGTTGGCCAGCTTCTTGTAGTCATCGAGTTTTGCCTTGGATACGGCAAGTACGAAACCATCGACATAGGACATTTTGGATCTCCTCCTGGAAGTTCACGGGGCCTCACCGGCGCTGGCCGGTGAGGGGCTCGGGCCATCGGCGGCAGATCAGGCTTTCTTCACCGGCGCGTTCATCGCCCATTCGACGCCGAACGGGTCGCGCATATTGCCCCATTGATCACCCCAGAACATGACCTGGAGCGGCACGGCGACTTCGCAGCCGGCATCGACGGCGCGCTTCCACCAGGCTTCGATATCGTCGCTGCCGAGGTGAAGCTGCATTGTGTAACCCTGCGGCTTGACGGCGGGCATTCCGTTTTCCGGATAGAAATCGGAGAGCATGAGCGTCGAGCCGTTGATGTAGAGGTGAATGTGCATGGTGCGGCCTTTTTCGTCCGCCGGATAGGCAAAGACCTGCTCCGCGCCGAAGGCCTTCTTGTAGAATTCGGCAGCCTTGAAGGCGCCATCCAACTGCAGATAGGGGGTCAATCCGCCGAGCACTTTGGCCGCGGGCTGAACGGGGGTCTGGTCAGTCATTTGTTGTTCCTCTTTGCGTTTGGCCTTGCGAGCCAAAGGACGGATGAGGCGGCGGCGATCCTACATGGCCGGGAGATTTTTTTTGGCCGACCGGCCCTGGACTGGCCAGGCAGCCGGCAGCTGAACGAGAGACGTGAAACGAACTTGCGTCGACCGCCCCCAATCAGAGCGCAATTCTCGCTGCTCGCGGGCTAGAACAGATGGATCACGCGAACGCCTCTTCAACCCCGGGACGACAATGATCCTCTATTATCAGACTCACTCGCCCTTCGCGCGCAAGGCGCTCGTCTTCGCTCATGAGGTCGGCATTGCCGATCGGCTCGAGGTCATTCATCACGAGACCAGTCCGACCTTGCGCAATGCTCGCGTCTACGCCGAAAATCCGCTCGGCAAAGTGCCGGTGCTATTGCGGCCCGACGCGTCGCCGATGTTCGATTCCGATGTCATCTGCGCCTATCTCGACACACTGCATGACGGCCGCAAGCTGCTGCCGCATGGCGGCGAGGCGCGCTGGCAGGCGTTGCGGCTGCAGTCGGTTGCCCAAGGCCTGGCTCAGACGGGTATAGCCTTGCGCTGGGAGACGGAAAGAAGACCCGAACAGCTGCGTTATAGCGCTCTCGCCGACGGATACCGGGAAAAGATCGAGGCGAGCTACGACTGGATCGAAAGCACGCTGGACGACGAGGCACCGCTCCATGTCGGCCACATCGCCTTGGCCACCACGCTGTCCTGGATGGCGTTCCGCCACCTTCCGCCTTTTCGCTCACGGGCGCGGCTGACGCGCTGGTTCGACGCTTTCGAGAAGCGCGTATCGATGCAGGCGACGCCGCTTTCAGGCGATACGCATGACTGACCAGCACCTCGTGACATTCGGCGTCAATAGCGACGGTTGTTTTGCGCGTCGAAGACGTCCGGAAAGCCGATATCCTTGCGCAGCGAGGCTGGCAGTGAAAGCAGGATGCGCTCGCTGCGGTGACGAGCGCGCGCTGCCGCATATCGGGTTGCGACGCGACCGATGGATGAAAGAACCGACATGATAATTCTCCCTGGGTTGGCGCCGGCATCATCGTGTCGGCATCCCAAGGACGCGACGGGCTGAGGCTATCCGACAGACCGTCGAGATTTTTTATCGCGGCGTCTGATGGTCTGTCCGAATGCTGCCGTGCGGACCTACGCAACCCTGAGCGTAGGGATCGCTGAAACATCAACTTCACGCTCTGCGTGCCAAGCATCGAAAGCCGCTTGCATTCGAAGCCAAATCGCGGCGCCGTCGCCGAACAGCTTGCCAAGGCGAGCGGCCACAGCCGGCGAAACCGGCTTCTTTTCGCGGATGATGTCATAGAGCTGCTGCCGGGAGATCCCGAGCAGATTTGCAATTTCCACCTTGGTCTTTCCAGTTGCCGGGATAATGTCCTCAAGCAGCGCTCCCGGGTGGGAGGGACAACGCTCAATAGGACGCGTCGGCTCGTGCACGGTCATAAGTCGAACTTCTCCAGTCTGGCCGCCTCAGTGATATTGCTCGAAATCGACGCGGGCGGCGTCCTTGCCGTCGAACTCGAATGTGATGCACCACGGACCGTTGACGTGGACCGTGTAGCGGATTGGATCGAAGCCTTTCAGCGGGTGGAAATCGAAGCCGGGAAGGTTCATTTCCTCCGGCTTCTCCGAAGCTTCCAGGCGGTCAAGCCGGACAAGAATGCGCTTGTGCATCTTGGCGTCGATCTTGCCGGTCTTTCCAGTTTGAAAGAGGTCCGACAGCGCCTTGTTCTTGAAGGACTTGACCATCGGTATATGTAAACAGATTGCTTACAAAAAACAAGGTCTGTAAGCAAATAATTTACATGCCAGTCGACTCCGTTGGCCTCATCCTGCCGTTTCAACCACCGAGCGGAAGAAATCCTCCGGGTCTTCGACTTCGGTGAGCTTCCGCTTCTCGATCAGCCAGAAGCGGTTGCCGATGGCGCGGATGAAGGAGCGGTCGTGCGAGGCGAGCACGCAGCTGGCCTGATGTGCCAGCAGTTCCGCTTCCAGTGCTTCCTGGCCGTCAATGTCGAGATGGTTGGTCGGCTCGTCGAGCAGATAGAAGTTGGGATCGGCGAGCCTCAGCGCCAGCATCATCAGCCGCGCCTTCTGGCCGCCGGACAGCACGCCGATCTTTTTCTCCTGCATCTCGATGACCACGCCGGCGCCGGCCAGCAAGGACCGTGCGCGCTGCTCGCCGACATCGTAGCGGCGCGAGACCATCGCCAGCGGCGTGTCGTCGCCGCTGATGCCCGACAACGCCTGATCGCTGTAGCCGAGCACCGTCGACGGCGTCACCTTCACATTCCGCACCGTGTCCGGTTCGACAATGGCATTGCGGATCAGGGTGACGAAGCGCGACTTGCCGACGCCGTTGCGGCCGAGCAGCACGATGCGGTCGCCCTGGCAGATGTGGCGCTTGCCGGTCCGAAACAGCAGCGTGCCATCGGGTGTTTCGACAGCCGCGTCGTCGAGCGTGATCAACACTTTGGCGTGGGTACCGCGATTGGCCAGTTTGATGGCACCCGCCGACTTCTCGCGATGCGCCGGGTTCGCCGCTTCCTCCAGTTTTTCGGCCCGCTGGTTGAGTTGCTTGGTCTTGACCGTCAGCAGATCGCTGCCCGAATTGATGCCGATGTTGTTGAGCTTGGCCGCCTGTCGGCGCAATTGCTGCGCCACCTTCATGTCGCGCTGGAACTTGCGCTCCGTCGAAGCATCGACCTCGTCGAGCGCCAGCCTGGCGCGGGAGTAGGGCAGGGCAAACACCGGCGACTGTTCCGGGCGCAGGAACAGCGTCCGGTTGGTGGCGGCGTCGAGAAAGGCGCGGTCGTGGCTGGCAATGACGACCGGCACCTCGCGCGGCAGCGTGTTCAGCCAGGTTTCGAGCTGGCTGATGCGGGCAAGGTCGAGATGGTTGGTCGGCTCGTCGAGCAGCAGCACATCCGGATCGGTGACCCAGACGCGGGCGATCAGCGCCAGCCGCTGCCAGCCGCCGCTCAGCGCCTGCATTTGCCGCTCGCGCATCGGCTCCGGCACATCGAGCGAATCCAGAACCACATCGACGCGCCACAGCTCGCTTTCGGCCTGCTCGGCCGGCAAGGCGTCGGCCACCACCTGGTGGAACGTACGGCTGAGAAGGGCAGGGGCGACGGATTGCTCGACATGACCGACGCGCAGGCCGCGCGTGCGGGTGATGTCACCGGAGGTCGGCTCCATCTCGCCGGTCAGGCATTTCAGCAAGGTCGACTTGCCGCGGCCATTGGCGGCGACAATGCCGAGCCGGTCGCCGGAGCCGATGGTGAGGTCGAGATTGGCAAACAGCGGCGCACTCATGGTGACGCCGAGGGATTTGAGGCTGATCAGGGCCATTTTGATTTCTCTGGTCTTGCCGGAGGAAAAGTCCGGTTCAATGCACTTTGACGGTGCGCAGGCTGGCCATCAGGCTCGGCGTTGCAACACCACGAAGGGCAGACCAAAAAATCGAAGCGGGAAAAACCCGGACCGTCCCTGGTCAGCCCTGCAAGCAAGCTCGCAGGGCAGAAATCGGGCCACGCTGACGATGGTGACGATGAAACGTAAACACGTGAGCCCTCCTTTCAAGACGTTCGAGTGTGCGGAGCGATTACACCAAAGGCGAGGCTGGTGGCAAGTGGGCGGTCCAGGAGGGAGCGAAGCGCTGAAGCTGCCAATCTCCCCACTCGTGGGGGAGATGTCCGGCAGGACAGAGGGGGGCGCTGTCCTGCCGGCATTTGAATGAACTACTTCCCTGGCCGTCCGGTCTTGCCGGGCCTGCGCTTTTCGCGGCGGGCATCTCCCGCGTCTTCATACGAGCCGATGCCGGCGCGCTGGCGAACGATTGGTTTGCCGTCGTGTTCCTTCGCGCCCCCCTCTGTCCTGCCGGACATCTCCCCCACAGGGGGGGAGATCGGCTGCGGCTTGGCCGGCATCTTTCCTTCTACCGGCTTTTCGGTCCGCCGCACGGTCATCTCATCAAGCGAGTTCTTCTTGAACAGCGGCTTGACCGGCTCGCCGGGAATGCCGAAGTCGGAGCCATGTGCCTCTTCGGCCGACTGTTTCTTGAACAGCGAGCGCGACACGGCGCCGGCCGGTGTCGTCATGTCGGTGCCAGGGCCCATATCGTCGATCGAAGGCTTGGCAAACAGCGGCTTCTTTATCGGTACGGCGCCATCGGCGCCCATTTCGTCGAGCGCTGGTTTGCGGAAGAGGTTGGGCCGGGCGGCCCTGGCGGCTTCCTCTGCGGCCTGTGCCGCGTCGAGCTTGCGGAAACGCTCCTGTTCCTCTGCTGTCCGATGTTTGGCCACGCCCTTGTTGTGCTTGCCCTTTTCGCGACCTGAGGCCGGGCTTTCCATATCGGCGTATTTGGCCAGTGGGTCTTCGGAGATGGACAGTTCCATCTCTCGCAGACGCTTGATCTCGTCGCGGATACGAGCCGCCTTCTCGAAGTCGAGATTGGCCGCGGCATCGCGCATCTGCTTTTCCATCGCGTCGAGATGGGCCTTGAGGTTGTTGCCCATCATGGCGCCGGCATTGTCGGTGAACTGCGAAATGTCGGCGCGGACGTGGTCCTTCTCGTAGACCGAATCCAGAATGTCGGAGATGCGCGACTTGACCGATTCCGGCGTGATGCCGTTGGCCTCGTTCCATTCCACCTGCTTTTCGCGGCGGCGGTTGGTTTCGGCCATCGCCCGTTCCATCGAGCCGGTCACCTGGTCGGCATAGAGGATGACCTTGCCGTCGACGTTTCTGGCGGCGCGGCCGATGGTCTGGATCAGCGAGGTTTCCGAGCGCAGAAACCCTTCCTTGTCGGCGTCGAGAATGGCGACGAAGCCGCATTCAGGAATGTCGAGGCCTTCGCGCAGCAGGTTGATGCCGACCAGCACGTCGAAGGCGCCGAGGCGCAGATCGCGCAGGATCTCGATGCGCTCCAGCGTGTCGATGTCGGAGTGCATGTAGCGGACGCGGATGCCTTGCTCATGTAGATATTCGGTCAAATCCTCGGCCATGCGCTTGGTCAGCACCGTGACCAGCGTGCGATAGCCGGCCTTGGTGGTGTCGCGGATTTCGCCGACGACATCGTCGACCTGGGTCTTGGCCGGGCGAACCTCGACCGGCGGATCGATCAGGCCGGTCGGGCGGATGACCTGTTCGGCGAAGACGCCGCCGGCCTGCTCCATTTCCCAGCCGCCAGGGGTCGCCGAGACGGCGACCGAAAGCGGACGCATGGCATCCCATTCCTCGAAGCGCAGCGGCCGGTTGTCCATGCAGGACGGCAGACGGAAGCCGTATTCGGCCAGTGTCGCCTTGCGGCGAAAGTCGCCGCGATACATGCCGCCGATCTGCGGCACGGTGACATGGCTTTCATCGATGAAGACCAGCGCGTTGTCGGGAATGTACTCGAACAGCGTCGGCGGCGGATCACCCGGCTGGCGGCCGGTGAGATAGCGCGAATAGTTCTCGATGCCGGCGCAGGAACCGGTGGCTTCCAGCATCTCGAGGTCGAAGCGGCAGCGCTGTTCCAGCCGCTGCGCCTCGAGCAGGCGGCCTGCGCGCTCGAGTTCGACCAGCCGGTGCTTGAGCTCTTCCTTGATCGACTTGATCGCCTGGTTCAGCGTCGGGCGCGGCGTCACATAGTGCGAATTGGCGTAGATCTTGACGCTTTTCAGCTCGCCGGTCTTCTGGCCGGTCAGCGGGTCGAATTCGGTGATCTGCTCGATCTCGTCGCCGAACATTGAAATGCGCCAGGCGCGATCCTCCAAGTGGGCCGGGAAGATCTCGATCGTGTCGCCGCGCACGCGGAACGAGCCGCGAACGAAATTGATGTCCTGCCGTTTGTACTGCTGGGCGACGAGATCGGCGAGCAGCGCGCGCTGGTCGAGCCGATCGCCGATCTGCATCTGGAAGGTCATCGCCGTATAGGTCTCGACCGAGCCGATACCGTAGATGCAGGACACCGAGGCGACGATGATGACGTCGTCACGCTCGAGCAGCGAACGCGTCGCCGAATGGCGCATGCGGTCGATCTGCTCGTTGATCGAGGATTCCTTCTCGATGAAGGTGTCGGTGCGCGGGACGTAGGCTTCCGGCTGGTAGTAGTCGTAGTAGGAGACGAAATACTCGACGGCGTTTTCCGGGAAGAATTTCTTGAACTCGGAATAGAGCTGCGCCGCCAGCGTCTTGTTCGGCGCCAGGATCAAGGCAGGGCGCTGCGTCTCCTCGATCACCTTGGCCATGGTGAAGGTTTTTCCGGAGCCGGTGACGCCGAGCAGCACTTGGGTCCGGTCGTTGTTGTCGACGCCTTCGACCAGATCCTTGATCGCGGTCGGCTGATCGCCGGCCGGCTCAAAATCCGAAACCATCTTGATGGCAATGCCGCCTTCGGATTTTTCGGGGCGGGCAGGGCGGTGCGGCGTCCACAGCACGCCGTCCTTGTGCAGCGGATTGCCGGATTCGATCAGCGCCGACAGCGCGGCGACGGTAGCGGTGACGCTGCCCGAGGCCATCGTCTCGGCGTCTTCCAGCGAGATGTCGAGACCGGCGACCGGGTTGAGGCCGGCTGCCGTGCGCTCCCTGGCTGACGCCGCGCCACCCATCGAGGTGCCGCGCGAACTGCGTCCCGGCGAGCTTGAGCGCTCGGGTATCTTCTTCGACGGCTTCGGCGATTTGCCGCCGTCGCCCTTGCCGACAAGACGTCCTTCGTTTTCGGCTTCCTGCTCGATCTGCTCGGCCCAATCCGCGATCGAACCGGTCAGCGGCGTGCCAGAGAGCTCCGGCTGCGGCATCTCGGCGAAACCGCCTTTGTGCAGCGGCTCGGAGGCGTCGAGGAAATCGGTCAGCGGGCTGCGCCGCTTCGGCGCGGCGCGGTCGTCGTTCGCCGTCGGCGGCGTTTTCTTATCGGGGGATTTGGCCATGTCCCGAATATGGGATTTCCTGGCCAAAATGGAAAGAGCGCGGTGGGGAGAGGCGTGCCGAACAGCGCTGCTCCTGACAGCAGGCTGTCAGGAGCAGGCGGGAAGGTGCGGCCGAAAGCCTCTTGTCGCTACACGCCCCTGGCGGCTGATGCGACCTGCGTCGCCGACCCGTTCAGGCGCGGCACCACGACAAGGCGTTTGATCTTGCCCTTCTTGTAGGCGGCGAGGAAGCGCGCATAGTCCTTGAAGGCGACGCAACCGCTCGACTGGCCGTAGCGGCCTCGAAGCAGGTAGGTATGGGCCAGAAAGCCGTCGCGATTGTATTTGTTGCGGCCATCGGCCGGTGTCAGGCGCAAGGCCTCCACTCCGTGGAAGCGCGTCTCGCGCAGCGACAGATTGTAGGTGTTGGGCGGTGTCGGTCCGCGGTTCTTCTGGTCGGCATAACGCGGCTGGTCCGTCATGGCGCCGATGCCAGAATGAGCCTCGAGCCTTGAGCCGTCAGGCATGTAGACGGTGCCGGCGCTGATATCGTAGACGGCGACGCCATTTCCGGCTCCGCTTCTGGATCCCGGCGAGTTGAACAGATTTCTGAACGCCTTGCCAAGGCCGCCCGAAGGCGTGTCGGGCTTAGCATAGGCCAGCACATCGCCGCCATCGGCTGGCCGGCCTTGCCGCGTCGGTTTCGCCGGCTGGGCCTGCTGGACCGTCTCGCGTGCCGGCTTCGATTGCTGGGCGGGCTTGAGCTGCTGAACAGATTTGGGCTGCTGAACGGGCTTAGGCTGCTGCTGGACGATTTTGGGCTGCGGCGGGTCGAATTGCGGGCGGCGGGTCGGCAACGGCACGTCGTCGGTCAGCGCGTCCGGCAGCGAGGCGGCATCGCCGGGTTGATCCTGCTGGGTTTCGACGGGTGAAACCGCGACATCGGCTGACGATTCCTCGATCGGCAGCGGTGAGGCGAACGCCTCGTCGTCGGCCGGCAGCGACTGCACGAGGGCAAGCGCCAACTGCGAATTGTCCGGCGTATCGGATTGGGCAAAGCCCATCGGCTGCGGTGCGGTCTGCACGACCACCGAGCCGGTATCCAGCCGGGCGAAACGTTCGGCCGCCGGAACTGGCATGTTATCGGACAGGCTGGCCGTGACCTGGACGGACGGCACCAGCGACGCCTCGGCAATTCGCGGTGCGACGGTGGAGATCACCGGGCGCGTGTTGGCAGTGGCGGCAGGCTTTCCGGCGTCGGCAAAGGCAGCGGCCAGCTTCATCGGCGAAAGCGACGCTTCCATGCGTTCGAAGCGCTCCTGCGCCTTCGACTTCACGGCGGCTGGCATCGGCTTTGCCTGCGCTACAAGGCGTTCGGACTTTTCCGCCCGTGAGCTTACCCTGGCCAGCTTGAAACAGCTGGCACCGCACTGCACCGAATGATCATGCAGGGCCTGAGTGCCGCCATTGGCATTGGCCAGCACGAAGGGTGCTTTCAAGAAGTGCTGTTTCAGCGGATCGGTAAATGCGAGCGATCCCGGCATGGACAGCGTCTGGGGCAGGCCAACCGAAGTCGCCGACAGCGAGGCGCCGACGGAACTGAGGCCGGCCATGGTGCCGATCAGCCAAAGGCCGATGGCAGTGCTGACGCAGGGCAGTGCGACCCAGCGGGCCACCCGGCCAGCGTTGAAGGAAGAGGAACGCGGAGCATCGACGAACTCGCCGCCCTCACGCTGTCCCCGGTTTTTTTTATGTGTACTCAACAACGCCATGCAACCAATCTCGCTTCAATCGGTTTCCCCGTACGTGGCCTTGAGAGCCGCGACGACCATTCTGTGAGTGATCCCAGGTGGTCCCCGACGCGTTTGCCGCGTCTGTAGTTGGTTGCCAATTGCTTCAAAATATGGACAAAGTTGGTTAATCAATTCCTCTCAAAACCAACGACGAGATGCGGATTTGGCCCAAATTTGGCTTCGTCCACGGCCAGGAAAGTGGTGTTGTCGCCCTTCCGACCTGGTTTTGCTGCCTGTTTTTGGCGGCCGAGTCAAGCAAAACAGCCACTGCTAATTTCTACGCAGCGCCTTTCCGCGGTATATGCAGCGAACCGGCTACCGGCAGAAACTGCCTACAAAAGGCGCGTGTTCCGGTAAAATTGTTGCCTGCCATGCTGCGATTCCCGCGGGAGGGCGGTCTCAAACAGCCCACCCTCAGTTGAACCACAGCGCAAATGTCAAAAACCCGCCGCCGCCGAACTGGCGCTGGATCTGGTCGAAATCGCTGCTGGTGACGAGCTCGCCGCTTTCGAGGTAGGGCGCGATGGCCGGGCCGGTAATCGACAGCACCAGATCGAAGTTTTTCGGGTCATCGAAGAAGCGCTTCATGTTGATGCCCAGGCCCGTGCCGGCGGTGACGCGGAAATGCGGCAGCAACTTGCGGCCCTCCAGGAGATCTTCGGCCATGGTCAGGGCGGCGAGCCAGGCCTGAACCTGCTCCTCGCCGACTTCGAGGCCGGTGAGCGGGTTCTCGCCCTTCTGCTGCGGTCCAGGCAGCCATTCGCGGTCATTGTCGGTCTCGGCGCGGATCGCCTTCCAGTCCTCGCGCGACAGCCGGATCATTTCCAGCAGGTGGCGGCGCGCCGCTTCCCGGCGCTCCGCTTCGACCACCGGCCAGTTGATGAGATGCACCATCGAGATGAAATCGGCGATGCGCCATTCCGAGGAGAAGATGCTCGAGCCCATGTCGCCTGCCGGCGGCACGAGAATATCCTGCAACGGCAGCTTGGCGCGCGGGAACAGCATGTGGAACGAGCCGTCGAAGGTGCTCCTGAAATCATGCGCAAGCCAGAAATCGGCCTGCGCCATCAGGAACTCGGCATAGCCCTGCAGCCAGTATCCGTCGGCGCGGTCGAAACGGAAGGTGAGCGTGGGAACGGCGTCGTCCGATGTAATGCCGCCGCGTGACAACGCGGCGATGATCGCCGCCATGCTCTCGTCCGGCGCGATGGTGCCGTCCTCGTTGAGGTCTATGCCGGCATGGGTGAGATCGATCACCATGCCGATATCGGCATCGGGCGGCACCGACGCAAACGTCGCCGCGGATTTCTCCAGCCGGTCGCGGAAGCCGACCAGGATGGCGCGGAACTGCTCGTAACTCAGCGGCTCGGGATTGGGATTGTCGGGCACCGGCAACCGCATCAGTGGCAGCATGAAGGACTGCGGGCTTTCGAAACCATGGCGGTGCAGGCCGGTGGCCAGGATCTCCAATGCGGTGAAGAACTCGCCCGCCCCGGCCGCATAGGCGGATGCCGGGTCGTTTGGCGCGGCGGCCTCCAGCATCGACAGGGCAGCGTCGCGCGCGGCCACGCTCTTCGCCTCGAACAGTCGGGTAGCCGCTTCGGGCATTGCCGCCGACGCGGAAGACAGCGGCAGGAGCAAAATGAAAGCGGTCAGCAGGCCTGCCAGTCGTGTCATCTTTTCCCCCAATATTTGTCGCGCAGCGCAGATATACACCATTTGCAGCGCTGCGCTTCAACCCGCCCGCCGGACGGTCTACACAGGGCAAACAATTGGGCATCGCGTGTCGAATTATCCGTTTTCCTACAAACTGTCCTGGCTGCCGCGTTTCTTGAAGCCGTCTCTGGCCGGCGACGTGCAAGACTTTGCGCTGATGGCTGGGACGCTTATGGATCCGCCGCCGAGGCAGACAATGCGGCTTGCCTTTGTCGGGGACATCTCGGCGGTGGCCAACCGCAGCGCGCCGGATTGCGATCCGGCGATCAAGGCGCTGCTCGGCGCTGCCGATCTGGTGATCGGCAATTGCGAAAGCCCCGTGGTGGACAGACCAAGCGCGGCGCTGGGCACAAGGCTCGGCACGCATCATGCGATGAGCGAGTTGTTTCTGGCCGAGGCTCTGGCGGCGGTTGGTATTGCGCGAGAAAGGCTCGTGCTGTCGCTGGCCAACAACCATGTGCTGGATCAGGGCGTCGCCGGTTTCGACGAGACGGTGGCGGCGTTGCAGCGGCTCGGCATCCGCACGGTCGGCCTGGCCGCCAATGGCCCGGTGGTGCCTGTCCAGGTCGGACCGCTTGATATCGGCTTCGCCGCATTCACGCTGTGGCGCAACGCCGATGAAAAACTGTTTGCGGGGCGCGTTTCGATGGACAGCGATCCGACGGGCTGGCCGCGCGCTGGCTTGGATCTTCTCTGCGCCGTGCCGCATTGGGACTGGGAGTTCCGGCATTTTCCGCGTGCCGAGACGCGGGCGCTGGCCAGGCGGCTGGCTGGGCAGGGCGTCGGACTGATCGCCGGCCATCACGCCCATGTCGTGCAGCCGGTGGAAAGGATCGACAAGACGGTGGTCGCTTATGGACTTGGCGATTTCCTCGGCACCGCCTTCGCCCGCCAGCCATGGCCGGGTCGCATCGGTTCTATCCTCACTGTCGATGTCAGTGCCGATGCCGGTACGCGCGGGACGATCGCGTCTTACCGGCTGCATCCCTTCATGCGCCTGCGCGCCGGCGACCATGAGCGGCTGGTGTTGGTGGAGGCTTTGGAGGGCCGAGTGCGTGACAAGGTCGAGGGGCGACTGAAAGCGATCTTCCCTTCTCCACCAACCGATCAAGGCGTCCCCGCTTAAACGTCTGGCGGCCCCTGCAAAACCGACTATCATGCTCCCGCAGAGGCAGGATTGCGGGGGATAGCGGTGGAAACAGCGGATTTCATGCCGAGCGAAACGGTCATCGCCGGCATCCGGAAAGACATCGCGGCCTATGAAGCGGCGAGGGCGTCGGCGGTCAGGCAGGTGCGCTGGCGGGTGCCGGTGTTCGTCGGCCTGGTGCTGGTGGCCGTGGTGCTGGTCGCCTGGCTGTTCAACAAGGTCGCCGACCCCAACGAGCAATGGGTCTCGACGCCGCATGTGTTCCTGTATGTCATCGGCTTCGCGGCTTCGATCCTGCTCTATTTCCAGGCCAGGAAACCGGCGACGCGGCTGCAGCAATCGTTCCGCGAGACGCTGTTGCCGATCATCTTCGGCTTCATCGCCGACATGCGCTACCAGCATGGCGTGATGCCGAATTCCTTCGACCGGTTGCCGCGCACGGCGGTTGGTCCGTTCAACCGGCAGGCGTTCGATGATATCGTCGCGGGCCGCTACGAAGGGTTTCCGTTCGAGCTCTACGAGGCGCATCTGCGGGAAGGGTCGGGCAAGGGCTCGTCGACCGCCTTTCAGGGCGTCATCGTCGCCTTCGAGACCATCGCGCCGTTCCCCGGCATATTGGTGGCGACGCGCCGGACCAACGCGGTCATCAGCTTCTTTCGCGGCATCTTCGCCAGCAAGCTGCAAGAGCTGTCCAGTGGCGACGTGGCGCTCGACGCCGCGTACGAGTTCCGCACCGACAATCTCGGGGCGGCACAGCCACTGGTGAGCGGCCGGCTGGCGCAGGCGCTGAAATGGCTTGGCGAAACCTGGCCGGACGATCCGGCCCGTGTCGCGCTCAATGGCAGCGATGGGTTCCTGCTGCTGCCGCAGACGAAGAACTTCTTCGAGCTGCCGGATATTTCGGTGCCGCTCGATTACACCACGCATGTCGCGCCGATGATATCGGACATGGGCGCGATGCTGGCGACGGCGGCACTTGTGCGCAAGATCGGCGCGAAGGACGAGATCGATTAGTTGGGCCTCGCTGTCAGCAGTCAAAGCCGTATTGGTCGCGCATGGTGTCCGCCTCCTCTTTCGACATTTTGTTGAACATAACGCAGACGGTGAAGCTGCCGACCTGATGGCCGGCGCGCATATAGCCCCAGTCGGAAATATCGTTTCGGGTGAATTCTATATTCTGCCCGAGGACCACATTACGCACTTGCTCCGGCTGGTTCGCCAATATGCCGACAAAGCCTGTTTCAGTGCGGCGGAACGGGATGACCCAGAAGTGCTCGCTGACGTTGCCGTCGCGCACCTTGACCTTCAATTTGAACCTGTCGGTGTCGGAGGAAGGAGCCTCGGACAGTGCCAGGAATTCATCCAGGCTGGCGAGCGCCTGCGCTGTCGCTGCCGCCATCTCGGGATCGTCCTCGGTAAACATAATCGTCTTGTCATCGCCCGGATCCGCGCCTTGCGCACAGGCGGACCCCGGCGCAAGCGCCAGCATCAGGGACATCGCGGTCCGGACTGCAAGTTTCAGGAAGGCCCCCTTTCATCGTAACGGCGCACCATCCTGCATCCGTTCCCGATTTGCAACCGGAGCGCGAGTTTCATCCACTTCGGAGCGGCGAGTTGAGCTGATCCATGAAACAAAATGTGTATCGATGACCGGTCGGCAGTCTGTTTCGTGATGCAGCTTGAGACGGATTGCGGCGGCCGCGCCGTGATCGAAACCGCCCGCCACAATCCGGCTAAACGACTCTTTTCGCGGACAGAAGTCCGCTCATTGGGGGAGCCGAAGCGGCCTGAAATGATCTCGGTCGCAGACAATGTGTCGGAATTAAGCCTATGATATTGTTTGCAAAAATTCACCCAACGTGATTTGCGGAGCGAGCGCTTCCGTTCCAGTTTAAGGCCGTCCGGTGCTGTCGTTTCCCAAGGCGGCCCGGAAAAGTGAAACAGCACGGAGTGCACCCCATGAAGAAGACCCTCGCAACCACCGCCGCTCTGCTCGCCTTCCTCGGCACGGCCTATGCCGCGACCGTTCAGGGCACGATCCAGGCCGTCGACCCGACGACCAAGTCGATCACCCTCGACGACGGCAAGATCTACCAGCTGTCACCGGAAGCGACGATCGGGAAATTGAAGGTCGGCGCCAAGGTGGCGGTGACTGTCGATGACAAGACCGGCATCGTGACGTCGATCAAGAAGGCCTCGTAACGCGAGAGCATCGTGCGTCGGCAGACCTGCTGACCGGATTTTTCAAACCCTGTTCCACTCATGGCCGGTCCCTCCGGGGATCGGCCATTTTCATGCCTCGCCCCTCGATGCCGGGCGACCTGGATGAGGTCTTCCGGCTGGACCCCAGGGCCGGCCGGCGGAACGCTGTCCGGCGGCATCGCTATGGTTTTTGCCAAAAAGCCGCGCTATCCCTTGGCCAACGGGGGATATTCATGGCCGACGAACAAAAAGGGTTTCGCCTGTCGCGGCGATTGCTGCTGGGTGCGGCTGTCCTAGGTGGCGCGGTGCTGTGGGGCGGCAACACCGTGGCGCGGCTGGCGCGCGCGCCTTCGGGGCCGAAGAACGCCGGACGGATAGCCGATATCGACGGCTTCGCGTTGCCTTTGAAGCCGCTGGACAATGCGCCGGCCTTCGATGCGTCGCTGCCCTGGTCGGCAAAAGGCGGCGACATCAACGATGCCAGCGGCCTGTCGATGACGCCGGTCTACGGCGTCGTCGAGGTCAGCGAGGACGAGCACATCGCCAATGCGCTGGCCTTCGCGCGTGCCAATGGCCTGAAAGTCTCACTGGCCGCCATCCGCCATTCGATGGGCGGGCATGCCTTCGACGACAACGCGCTGGTACTCGACCTCAGAAAGTTCAACAAGGTGACCGTGGATGCGGCGGCGAAGACCATGACCTTGCAGCCGGGCGCGCGCTGGCACGACATCCAGAACCTTCTGCATCCGCGCTTTGCGGTGAAGGCGATGCAGTCGACCGACATCTTCTCGGTCGGCGGCTCGCTGTCGGTCAATGCGCACGGTATGGACCACCAGGCAGGGTCGGTGGCGGGCTCGATCCGCTCGATGCGAGTGATGCTGGCCGACGGCTCGGTGACGACCTGCTCGCCCACCGAGAACACCGATCTGTTCCGCCACGTCGTCGGCGGCTATGGCCTGTTCGGCGTGGTGCTGGAGGCGACGCTCGATATCGTCGAAAACGCCGTCTACCGGACCTCGCGCGAAATCATCAGATCGGACGATTTTCCGAAATTCTTCGCCGAGGTGCTGGAGCCGAACAAGAATATCGGCCTGTTCTACGGCCATCTGTCGACGGCGCCCGGCAATTTCCTCGAGGATATGATCGTCTACCGTTACGACAAGGTGGCGGAGCAGCCGCCGGCGGATCAGCCTGAGATCGGCGAGCCGGGTTCAGTCGGGCTGAAACGGGTGATCATCAACCTGGCGAAATGGGGCAGCCTGTTCCAGGAGTTGAAGTGGTTCACCGAAAAGACGCTGGAGCCGAAATTCGAAAGCTGCACGGTGGCGCGTACTTCGGCCATGGCCGAGGGCGAGGCCTGTCTCGTCACCCGCAACAACCCGATGCACGATTCGGTGCCCTATCTCTTCAACGATCAAATAGAAGAGACCGACATCCTGCACGAATATTTTATTCCACGTGCCGCCTATGTCGAATTCATCGCGGAAACGCGCGAGATCCTGCGCAACCAGACGCTGCCGGTGCTCAATGCTTCGGTGCGCATCGTCCACAAGGAGGATGTGGCGCTGACCTACGCGCCGGAGCCAGCCTATTCGCTGGTGCTCTACATCAACCAGCCGACCGATGCCGACGGCAATGCCAGGATGCGCGCGCTGACGCGGGCGCTGATCGACGTGACGATCAAGCATGGCGGGCGCTTCTTCCTGCCTTACCAGCTGCATTATACGGCCAGGGAATTGCTCGCCTCCTATCCCGAACTGCCGGCCTTCCTGGCGGCGAAGCGGCAGTATGACCCGACGGAACTGTTTTCCTCGACCTTCTACCGTGCCATCAAGGCGCTGAGCGGGGTGGCGTAGACGTTAGGAGACTTCATGCGCAAGGTATCAGCCGCGGCACTCATCCTCATCGCGCTGTGCGCTGGCCCCGCCGGAGCCGAGGATCTCAAGGCCTTCAAGCTGACCATCGACGGTGACGGTCGATATCGATCCCGGCGAGAGCACTGATGTGACGCTACCCGGCGGTAAGCACAGCAAGGTGACGCTCGAGCGCAACGACTTCGCGACCTTCTCCGGCAGCGATTTCTCCTTCGTCCATCCGAGCAATATTTCGGTGACCAAGACCGATCTCGGCGATGATATCACGCAGTATCTAATGGCGTCGGCGCTGGGCACGATCGTCGTCGTGCAGGAATATGGCAAGATGAACCCGGTGTCGCTCAACCAGTTGATGCTGCAGGAGATGACCAAGGAATCGGTGCAGGCCGGCGCCAAGCTGACGCAGGAGCCGATGACGCGCAAGCTCGCCGACGGCAAGGAATTGACCGGTATCCGCGCCGAGGTGAAGACACGCACCGACACCGCCGATTTCGAGATCGTCGGCTTCGGCCTGGCCGATCGGGGGCTGCTGTTCATCACCCGCGTTGCCGGCGAGGATGCAGCGACCGAACAGCCGCTTATCGACAAGTTCTGGCAGAGCCTGAAGGTCAAGTTCAGGCCGGACTAGGGTCGTGTCTCAGTTGGGTTTCGGGGGGGAATCCATACTTTTGCATAACGGCGGCTCAAGTTATTCTGACGACCCTGAATTGGAGGTCCTGCAGCATGGCGAAGCTCATTTTCAGAATGAACCAGTCACTCGACGGCTATGTCGACCACCAGAAAATGCCGTCAGGCCCGACAATCTTTCGTCACTGGATGGAGCAAGTGCGCAATTTGAGCGGCAGTGTTTACGGTCGCGGCATGTACGAGGTCATGCGTTATTGGGACGAAGACAGTCCTGAATGGAGCGCGGAGGCGCACGAATTCGCGGCGGCGTGGCGGAGCCAACCGAAGTGGGTTGTGTAGCGCTCGCTGAAGTCGGTCGGCCCCAACGCCACACTTGTCGGGGACGACGTCGAGGCGGTGATAGGTGGGCTTAAGGCTGAGCTCGTCGGGGAGATTTCAGTTTCCGGACCAAACCTGGCACGAAGCCTGACCGATCTTGGTCTTATCGATGAATATCAACTTTACCTCCATCCGTTCGTGCTCGGTCAGGGCAAGCCATTTTTCGCCGGCCCCCGGCCGCCGCTTCGCTTTGTGGCCAGCGATTTGATCGGTGACGACGTAATCAGGTTGACCTATGTTCCTGCCTGATTAAGCGGTCGTCAAACCGAGACGCCAGCAGGACTACAGCCCCTTCGGCACCAAGCCGGCCAGCCAGTTCACGGAGCGTTTCGCGGCATCGGCGGTCGCCGAGGCGGCGCGGCCGAGATCGGTCTTGACCACTGCGTAGCCGTTTTTGGTGCGATAGAGCACGCCGGTTCCGCCATCGACCACCTGTTCATAGGCGACCGGCCGGGCGGCATCCGCTTCCATGGCGGTCGTCGGTGAACCGACCGAAACGCTCGGCCGGTGGCTCAATTCAGGCGGTAGCGGGCTTTCGGTCCTGACAACGCGGCTGGCGGGCTTCAGTTCCGGGCGCGATGCGGTCGCGGCCAGCTGCGAGGAGGACGACGAACCCTTCGTGCGGCAAATGCCGGAGACGAGCGGATAGTTGAAATTGCGCTCGTGCAGCATCTGGCTCTTCATCGCCGCTTCGCACTCGGCGACGGTCGACCACTTGGCCGGCGTCTCGCCGATATATTCGCAAAGCTTGGCGTCGCAGTCGCAGCCGACAATGGTCATAGCGACAAGGGCGGTCTTGATCACGGTCTTGTCCCTTCGAGATGCCCCCGGCAACCCATCCATTTCTTCCCATTCCTTCGCGCGCGAACAAGGCGGGATTTGGCCGCGATTGTGGAATGGGCGTGGCGGAGCCCAGGAAATGCATAATCCTGGCCGGGCGTGGCCGAAAGGCCTCAGTAGTCGTAGACGTGTTCAAGCCTGGCGCCAGCCTTGATCAGCGCCGGCAGCACGAGATGCAGCTTGCGCACGGCGACGGTCAGCCCGGTGCGGCGCGTGGATTGATCGGCCGGGAGCGGATAGCTGAACAGGATGCGCATGCCTTCAGGGATGGCGATCGTATCGGTGGAGAGCACCGTGACCATGATCTCGTCATTGCCGCCGATCTCGACGAAGGAGACGCCCTTGTCGATCAGGCGCGGGATCATTTCGGTGAAGACCTGATAGCGCCTGGTGACGAAGATGGTGCCGTCAGCGCCCATGTCGCGTTCGAGCAAGGTGTCGGGCTCGTTGCGGGTGGCTTCGCCGACGGGTCCCTTGGCCCAGACATGGACGTCGAGCAAGGCAGGGTCCATCGTCGCGGCGAGCGCCTTGGTGATCAGGTCGGCATAGCCCTGCTTGATGGTGTCGGCGAGGCCGAACGCCAGCTTGCGTTCGCTGGTCCGGATCGAGCTGTCTCCCGGCGCCGGCTGCACGGCAAACAGGCCGGCGCGCTTCTCGGCATAGGGGAACTGATACCAGGGCACCTGGTCGAGAAACCCTGCATAGTCCGCCGCCAGCTTGGCCTGATAGATGTCGGCGGCGGTGCGCTTGGCCGTCGTCGCCTCGGTGATGCGGCCGACCGTGTTCTCATAGGCCCACTGCAATATATGCTCGATCGAGTGGCTGGTGCCGATGATGACCAGCATCTGGTGGTTGGCGTAGTTGAACTTGTAGGCAGAACTGGCGCGGATGACCATGGCGTAGTCCTGCCAGAAGCGGCCGACATAGGACCAGTAGGGAAAGCCGCTCGGCTGGTCCTTGTCGACGAAGCCGGCATATTCGCGCGCGGCGTAGACGATCGCCCATTCCGGATAGGTGAGGAAGGTCGATTCCTCCGGCCGCTGGTAGAAGGGGATCTCGGCGCGGACCTTGTCGGCCAGCGCCTTGGGCGGCGCGCCATCGGCAATTCCGGGCAGCGGCGTCTTGTCGAGCGACGACGTCGTCAGAAAGCCGTAGCTCAGCCCGGCGATCGGGATGAGGATGACGAGGACGATCACCCACAGGATCGTCTTGATGATGCGCTTCAGCCAGCGGAACAGGAACATGCCAGATCAGGCCGTGGCGAAGTGTTCGTGTATGCGCCTGGCCAGCCGGAAACCGACATAGACGGCGAAGCCACCGATGACCAGGTGCGGCAGGTTGGCGAAGAAGCGGGCCGGGAATTCGATATCGTTGAGGGAGCGGAAGCCGTTGATGAAGATGCCGGCATCGAGGCAGCCGGAACCGGTGACCAGACCGAGCACGCCGTCGAACAGGTAGACCGAACCGAACAACTTGAAATAGAACACCGCCTGGCGGTGCGAGATGAAGGCGGCGGCCAGCGCCCAGACGCCGGAGAAGGCGTGCAGCAGGTCGTCATACCATTGCAGCGAAAACAGACCGAACAGATTGCCGCCAGCGTCATTGAACGCGGGTATGTAGCCAATGGCGACGACGCCGAAAAACAGGAAAGCATAGGCGACGGCAAGCTTCTGGATCAGCGTCATGAAGTATCCCCCCTCTACGAGTCCGCTTTGCAAACAGACTCTGACGACGCAGCGATACTAACCGATTTTAGCGCGCGGTGAAGCGGCGCCCGCGAGATCGCCGGCGAAGGATATCGAGGGGCAAAAAGACAGTCGGCGCCGGGATTTCTCCCAGCGCCTCCCTGTCAGATCAGGACACGGTCGCGGCAGCAACTTCCGTAAAGTCGTCGCGCCTTGCCGGCCTTGATTTTGACGGTCCTGCCAGTCCGCCGCCCGAGAGCAGCGTCCGTTCGGGACCACGCTGGTTTCCACCCTTGCGGGCTTTGCCCTGCGCACCATCGAAGGTTTTTGCCGTCCTTCATGGCAGCATCGGTCCGCCGTCGGCGTTGGCACGCTTTCCGCGGCCCCGTAGGTCTCGGCTCCGTCCCTCGAAACAGGCAAGCCTGCTCTCGCTTCGGGCCGTCCGGGCCTCAGGAAATCCGCCTTTCACTTCGCCTTTCGGCTGGATGATCGGTAGCCGCCTGAGATGGGTTTAACCTACGCCGGGTAAGGGGCCTGGGGAATGGCCTGAGGCCTGTGGATAGCGGGATTATCGGGGATCAACCAGGGAATGCGATTTTCCGATCCGCCATGATGGGCGGCAGCGGTGGACATTCGGCCCTTGCCCTGCCGGCCGGTGCGGGCTTCAATGCCGGCAAAGGATTCGAGGTGCCGAGCGGCTCGATGTCCTTGCGGGAGGGTTGCTTGAAAGTCGGAGTGGTTCTCAACCCGATTGCCGGTGGGGGCCGGCTGAAACGGCACTGGCCTGAGGTCGCCGCGTCGCTGAAAAAGCACTTCGGCGAATTCGAGCTGCGCGAAACGCAGGCGGAAGGTGACGCCGAAAGGCTGGCAATCGATCTCGCGATGATTGGCTTCGACCTGGTGATCGCGGCCGGTGGCGACGGCACCGCCAGCGAAGTGGCCGATGGACTGCTGCAGGCGTTCCAGGAAAGCGGCCGGACCACCGAGCTCGGCCTCTTGCCGTGCGGCACCGGCATTGACTTCGCGCGCGGGCTCGGCCTGCCGAAAGAGGTGGATGCCGTGCTGAAGCGGTTGGCCGAAGCCAAGGGTCGCAAGGTCGATGCCGGGCGCATCTGCTACATCGATGATCATGGCGCGCTGGCCAGCCGGCATTTCATCAACATCGCCAGCCTGGGGCTTTCCGGCGCCACTGACCGCGCCGTCAATGCCGACAAGCGCAAGGGCAGGATGTCGGCCAAGGCGCTTTTCCTGTGGCGCACCGTGGTCGAGTTCATCCGCTACCGCTTCCAGGACGTCAGGATCACGGTCGACGACGGCGCGCCCGTCGAAGCGCGCATGGCGCTGGTGGCGGTCGCCAACGGAAAATTCTTCGGCGGCGGCATGATGATCGCGCCGGATGCGGAACTGACCGACGGGCAGTTCGACATCGTCATCCTGCGCGCCGCCGGCAAGCTGAAGCTGATCTGGGACATCCGGCTGCTCTATGGCGGCCGGCACCGCAACCATCCAGCGATCACCATCTTGCGCGGCAGGAAAGTGGTGGTCGAACCGCTCGGCGATGTCGAGAAGAACGGCGCGCTGGTCGACATAGACGGCGAGTCGCCGGGACGCATACCCGCGACCTTCGAGATCCTGCCGGGTGCGTTGACGCTCAGATACTGAATCAAGCCGTTGACGGATTGATTCAGATGAATCCGCCGATCCAGCCAACTCGCTGAAATCGCTTAATATCCAGCCGGCGTTAGAGTTCGAGCTTGGCCGGGAAACCAGGTGCGCGCAGGTCGGTGCCGACGGCATCTTCCAACAGTTTGACGATCTGGGTCGACCAGGCGCCGCCGCCATAGGCGGCCTTGCCTTGCTGAAAAATCGCGTTGACGCGCGACGCCAGCTCAAGCGGCACGCCTGACTGTTCGCCCATGGCGAGCGCGAAGCTGAGGTCCTTCAGCGCCAGATCCATGGTGAAGCCGATATCGTAGGAGCCGTTGAGAATGAGCTGGCTTTCGGTATCGTGGACGAAGCTGTTGCCGGAGGAGGCGACGATGGCGTGATAAGCTTGGGCGAGGTCGAGCCCGCCTCGCTTGGCCAGCATCAGCGCCTCGCCGGCGGCGACGAGGTGAACGAAGGCGAGCATGTTGGTGATCACCTTGATCACCGCCGCCGAGCCGACCGGCCCCATCAAGAACGATTTCGCGCACATCGCTTCGATTGCCGGGCGATGGCGCGCATAGAGCGCTGGATCGCCGCCGACCAGCGCGGTGATCTTTCCGGCCGCCGCCAGATGCACGCCGCCGGTGACCGGGCATTCCAGCGTCTCGATGCCTTTGGCCGAGGCGAGGGCCGCGAGGCGGAGAATCTCGTCGCGGCCGTTGGTCGACATCTCGATCCAGGTGCCGCCTGTGGGCAGGCCCTCCAGCAGACCATCGGCGCCCGCCAGCACGGCTTCGCTGACCTTCGGAGAGGGCAGGCAGGAGATGGCGTTGCCGGCCCGTGCGGCGGCCTCGGCGGGGCTGCTTGCCGCTGTGGCCCCGCGCGCCCCCCGGCGCCCGACGGCGGTGGGATCACGGTCGAAGACGGTGACGGCAAAGCCGTTGCGGATCAGGCTGGCGGCAAGGTTGCCGCCGAGATGGCCAAGACCGATGAAGGCGTAGCTTTCGCTCACGGCATCAACGGCGTCTGCATCATCTGCAGATGCAATTCCTTGCCCGTATAGGGATGTGCGTCGCAGACCGCTTCGTTGAGCTCGACGCCGAGGCCGGGCTCCTTCGACGGGATGATTTTGCCGTCCTGCCACTCGATCTTCTTCTTCAGCAGCGTGGCGTGGAAACCGTCCCACTGCTTCAGCGATTCGAGGATGAGGAAGTTGGGCAGCGTTACCGCCAGCTGGATGTTGGCGGCACCGACGATCGGTCCGCAATAGCAATGCGGCGCGATCTGGATGTGGTAGGCCTCGGCCATGGCGGCGATCTTCTTGGTTTCGAGAATGCCGCCGGAGCGGCCGAGGTCCGGCTGAAGGATGGTCGCGGCGCGGTTCTCGATGACGCGGGCGAACTCGAATTTGGTCGTCAGCCGCTCGCCGGTGGCGATCGGGATCGAGGTCGCGCGGGCCACTTGGGCCATGACCTCAGGCATATCAGGCGGCACCGGCTCCTCGAACCACAAGGGATCGTAGGGCTCGATGGCGCGCGCCATGCGCAGCGCGCCGGACGCCGTGAACTGGCCGTGCGTGCCGAACAGGATGTCGGCGCGGGTGCCTACCGCCTCGCGGATCGCCTTGATCATGCGGGTGGACAGGTCGATATCGACGAGGCGCGGCTGGTGGCCGTCGAAGGCGGTGTAGGGGCCGGCCGGGTCGAGCTTGACGGCATTGAAACCCTGCTCGACATATTCGAGCGCACAGGCAGCGGCGAGATCTGGATCGTTGTAGACGTTCTTGCCGTGCGCGTCCTCGGAGTGGACGCTGCCGCTGTGCGGATAGAGATAGGTGTAGGAGCGCAGCGTCTCGTGCACCTGTCCGCCGAGCAGTTTGTAGACCGGCTTGTCGGCTTCCTTGCCGATAATGTCCCAGCAGGCTATTTCCAGCGCCGAGAAGCAGCCCATGCCGGACACATCGGGGCGCTGGGTGAAGCCGGAGGAATAGGCGCGGCGGAAGAAGTTCTCGATGTCGTGCGGATCGCGGCCGACGAGATAGCGCTCGGCCATGTCCTCGACCATCCGGGCGGTAACATGGGCCGAGAAGGTGGCGTTGTAGGCCTCGCCATAGCCGACCACGCCACCATCGGTGGTCAGCTTGACGAAGATGAAATACTTGCCGCCGATGCCGGGCGGCGGATTGCCGACAACCCAGGTCTTGACGTCGGTGATCCTCATTCTTGGTCCTCCAGAACCAATTCGGCGCCTTTCCAACCGGTCATGATCGAGGCGGCGTTGGTGTTGCCAGTGATGTTGTCGGGAAAGATCGAGGCATCGATGACGCGCAAACCTTCCAGACCATGCACCTTGAGGCGGGGGTCGACGACGGCGCGCGCGGGATCCGGCCCCATGCGGCAGGTCGAGACCGGGTGATAGACGGTGCCCGAGCGCTTCCTGAAATCCTGGACCAGATCGGCGTCCGAGGTGATCGACGGGCCGGGCAACACCTCTTCCTCGATGATCTCGGCCATGGCGGGCATCGAGGCGATCTTGCGCACGAATTTCACCGCTGACAGCATCTCCTCGACATCGGCATTGGTGGAGTAGGCATTGGCCGTTATCCTGGGGTAGTCGCGTGGGTTGGCCGAGCGGATCATGATCTCTCCACGGCTCGACGGGCGGCAGTTGGATAGGCCGATGGAAAAGCCCGGCCATGGGTCGGGCGTCAGGATGGGGCGCTCGCCGCTCTTGGGAATGACGGTCGAGAAGGCCTGGAAATAGAGCTGCATGTTTGGCCGCGTCGCCGCCGGGTCGGTGCGGAAGAAGCCACCGGCATTGTTCATCGACAGCGACAGTGGGCCGGAGCGGGTCAGGATGTATTGCATACCGACCAGCAGCTTGCCCCACCAGGGACGCAGCGTCTGGTTGAGCGTCGGCAGCCGGCCCTTGAAGGTGTAGTTGATGCCGACATGGTCCTGCAGATGCGCACCGACATTTTCGTTGGCATGGACGACGGGAATGCCCAGGCTCCCAAGCAGGGCGGAAGGGCCGACGCCGGACAGTTGCAGCAATTGCGGCGAGTTGATCGAACCGCCCGACAGGATGATTTCGCGGCCGGCACGCGCCGTCTTCATCCCGCCGTTCTGCTGGTATTCGACGCCGACGGCACGCTTGCCCTCGAACAGGATTTTTGTCGCCAGCGCCTTCATCTCGACGCGGACATTCCCGCGCTTCATCGCCGGGCGCAGGAAAGCGCGCGCCGCCGACATGCGGCGGCCGTTGCGGGTCGAGATCTGGTAGATGCCGACGCCTTCCTGGGCGGCGCCGTTGAAATCCGGGTTGAGCGGCAGGCCGGCCTGCTGGCCGGCGGCGAGATAGCGTTTGGTCAGCGGATGGACTGCGTCCGAACAGTCGGTGACATGCAGCGGGCCGCCCGTGCCGCGCCATCGGTCGGCACCGGCCTGGTTGTCCTCGAGCGCCTTGAAGGCGGGAAGCAGATCGTCATAGCCCCAGCCGGGATTGCCGGCGGCGGCCCAGGCATCGAAATCCTCGCGGGCGCCCCTGATCCAGACCATGGCGTTGATCGAGCTTGAACCGCCGAGCAGCATGCCGCGCGGCCAGTGGTCGGTATTGCCGGCGAGGCCCGGATCCGGCTCGGCCTTGTAGTTCCAGTTGACGGCAGGATCGAAGAAGGTCTTGCCGTAGCCGAGCGGCATCTGCACGTAGAAGCGGCGGTCGCTGCCGCCGGCTTCCAGCATTAACACCGAGAAGCGCCCCGAGGCCGAGAGTTTTTCGGCCAGGACCGAGCCGGCCGAGCCGGAGCCGACGATGATGAAATCATAGGTCTGCATGATGGAAATGGGAGGCTCCGAAAGATTGGCTGCAGCCTAGACGCGACGGCATTCCGAAGTCGCCGCGCCATCCGGCATCAGTTGTGAAAAAAGCGACCGTCGAACTGGCCGGGTTTGCGGGGATGCCCGACAATCGCGCTTGATATCTACCTTCTCGACAGCCTATGCGATGGCATTATTTTGGCGCATGATTTTCTCCGAAAGTCTGCAACTTTTCGGAATCATGCTCTGGCCACTCTGCGGAAGGCAGGAAATCATATGCGAACCCTCCCTGACGCGTTCATCCCCGAACTGCCGGGCCACTACAGCGGCAAGGTCCGCGAGAACTACGACCTTGCGGATGGCCGGCGCATCATCATCGCCACCGACCGCCTCAGTGCCTTCGACACCATCCTGACTTCGATCCCGTACAAAGGAGAGATCCTGACGCAGACGGCGCGCTACTGGTTCGAGGAAACCGCCGACATCTGCCCGAACCATGTTCTCGAATACCCCGACCCGAACGTCGTCGTCGGCACGAGGCTCGACATCCTGCCGGTCGAGATCGTCGTGCGCGGCTATCTGGCGGGCACCACCAGCACCTCGATCCTGACGCGCTACAAGCGCGGTGACCGCGACATGTATGGCATCCACCTGCCGGACGGCCTGCGCGACAATGAAAAGCTGGCGGAGCCGATCATCACGCCGACCAGCAAGGCCGCGCATGGCGGCCATGACGAACCGCTGTCCAAAGCGGAGATCCTCGAGCAGGGTCTTCTCACGCAGGCGCAGTGGGATACCGTATCGGACTACGCCTTGCGGCTGTTCGCCCGCGGCCAGCAGCGCGCCGCCGAGCGCGGCCTCATCCTCGCCGATACCAAATACGAATTCGGCACCGACAAGAACGGGACCATCATTCTCGCCGACGAAATCCACACGCCGGACAGCAGCCGGTACTGGATTGCGGCGAGCTACGAACAGGCGCTCGCCAGCGGCAGCCGGCCGGAGAGCTTCGACAAGGATTTCATCCGCTCGTGGGTCTCGGCGCGGTGCGATCCTTACAGCGACCCTATCCCTGAGATACCCGACGAGATCGTCGAACAGGCTTCGCGGGTCTATGCGCAGGCCTATGAGGCGATCACCGGCAAGGAATTTTCTCCAGACCTTTCCGGGGACAGCGTGCTCGATCGTATTCGCACCAACCTCAGGCGCTATTTCTGATCGACCTTCGCCGGGTGATGCGAACTGCCGTCTTCCACCCATCGCCATGCCAGAGCCCACCAACTCGGGTTAACGGAGCCTTGCCGGGTGTTGGCTGACGGTGCATCAAACGAAAAACCCGCCTGTACGGCGGGTCACTGGCGCAAATCAGCACCATAGGCAAAAATGTACCATAGCTGCGGTCACTGAGTCAAGAAAAAATTCCTATCGTGAAAAGCTGCCGGCAAAAAAGCTGCCGACACCGCGACCCGGCAGTCGCAGGTCTTTTGTCAGTTCGGAGCCTGTGGCCATGTCGTGGCGCGTTGACCTTCGGGCGCCGTGACGATACGGGATCGAGGGCGGCCGGTCTCGAAGGAATTCTCCCATGGTGCACTACGCTGAAGGACGGCCGCTTGGCGATCTGACGCTGCGCACCCTGGCCATGCCTTCGGATGCCAATGCGGCCGGCGACATTTTCGGCGGCTGGGTGATGGCGCAGATGGACCTGGCCTGCGGCATCCGTGCCGCCGAGCGCGCCAAGGGCCGCGTGGTGACGGCTGCGGTGAAAGAGATGTCCTTCGCCAAGGCGATGAAGATCGGCGACACGCTGTGCATCTACACCCATGTCGAGCGTGTCGGCCGCACGTCGATGACGCTCAAGGTCGAGGCCTGGGCGCAGCGCTACCTCTCCGACCTGATGGAAAAGGTCACCCATGCCGATTTCGTCATGGTGGCGCTGGATGGCGAGGGCAAGCCGAAAGCGGTTCCTGCCGAAGGCTGACGCGCAAGCCGTAAAATCAGAACCGCACTTCCATCGTGGCGCGAACGCCCTGATCGGCCGCTTTCGTCCCGAACTGGCCGGAGTAGCTGATCCCCAGCGTGGTTCTGTCGGCGATCCGGAAATCGAGCCCGGCCCCGACAATGGCTGTATCCTTGGCGATCGGCACGCCGGCAATGGTGAAGAGGTCGCCACCGGCGAAGGCCATGTCCGTAGTCGGCGTGGTGTCGCCGAAGGCATGACGTCAGCCTAGCGTACCCTGCGCGGTTGCCTGCACCCCGCCGAGGTCGAAGCCCGCCGAGGCACGCAAGCTGAGCGTGGTGAAGGTGGTCTCGGTGGTCGAGGCCGCGGATGTGAGCGCCGCGGCGCCACCCTTTTCCGTGAAGCCGTCGGTGTGCAGGTTGATATAGGCGAGACTGGCGAAGGGCTCGAAGGCAGCCATGCGCGTCTCGACGCGATAGCCGGCCTCGCCGAAGACCTGCGCGGTGCCGGCATCGTACTTCGCCGTCAGCGCATCGGCGAAGCCTGGAACGACGACGTTGCGGCTGGTGTCGATCCGATTCCAGCTGTAGGCGACGCCGCCGCGCAGGCCCAGGCCATCCCACTGTCCACCGCCATAAAGGCCGATGTGATAGGTGTCGCTGGAGCCGGAAGAGGCACGATCGTCGACGTCGAAACTGGCGTGGCTGTAGCCGGTCAGCAGGCCGACCCGCCAGGCTTCGCCGATCGCGGTGTCGCCACCGGCGAGGAAGCCGCCGGTGGAGCGGTCGAGGCCGGCGGCATTGCCGTCGCCGCTCGCCGTGCCCCAGGAGCCGAAAGCCTGCCCCCACACGACGAAACGACTGGTGTCGGCCTCGACCAGCTCCGGGCCGCCCTCGCCATAAGCCATCACTGGCATGGCGGGAGCGGCGACGTCGCCCATGGCCGCCCGGACGCGGGCGGTTGCGGCATCGGCGACGAAGCGGCTGTCCTCGATAAGCATCCCCTTGGCCGAGGCATGAACCTCGCCCGACGCGGCATCGAGCGCCAGGCGCGCGGCATCCTCGTCGGTCATGAGCAGCATGGCCGATGCAAGCGCATTGCCTTCGCCCAGCCGGTCGAGGGCTCCGGCGGTCGCGATTTGGTTGCCGGTGGTGGCGACGTTGGCGACCGCAACGTCGTTGCGCGCCAAGGTAAGGGTGATGTCGTTGCCGTCGCCGCCCTTGTAGTTGATGAGATGGTCGAGGAAGAGAAGGTCGTTGAGGTTGCCGACGGAGGCGAAGGTGCCGGCGACATCGGCCGCGCCATTGTTCTGGATGATCGTGTACGGCCCGTTGCGCAGGTTCCAGCTCTCGGCTGTCGCCGGCGTCAGGACCAGGTTGAGCGTCGCGCCTGATATGTCGACCGTGCCGCCGACGATCAGCTTGTCGGCGCCGGATGGGGTCGTCTCGACTTCGAATATGCCGTGATTGACATAGTTGCCGCCGACCGTCTGGACGCCGATGGAATTGCCGACGCCATGCGTGCCAAGGATGGTGACATTGCCGCCTATGGTGCCGATGCCGCCAAGGCGCGCGCCGGAATCCACCGTGACATCGCCGGCGAGGCTCGCGTCGCCATGGCTGGCGTCGCCCACCACCAGCGTTCCCGTGCCGACGGTGGTCGGGCCCGCATAGCTGTTCTGTCCGTTGAGCGTCAGCTTGCCCGTGCCGGTCTTGGTCAGGGAGCCGTTTCCGGAAATCACGCCGCCGATGACGTCGTCATGACCGAGCGCGCCGAGCGAAAGCTGTGAATCGTCGATTTGTATGGCTCCGTCGCCCGACAGCGAGCCGACATCGAGCACCGAGTCCTGGTCCGGGAAGCGCACCAGCACGCTGCCGCCGGCGCCGTTGACGACGGTAGCGTCCTGCGCCTGCGACGATCCCTGGAAATCGAGCGTGCCGCCGGCCTCGTTGACCAGCGTCGCGGTTCCGCCGTCCGAATGTCCGTAAAAAACGGTCGAGCCGCCATTCCGGTTGGTTATCGTGGCCTCTCCGGCGGAGGAAGACACATTGCTCGAATAATCGCCGTCGAAGGTTGTCCGGCTGAAATAATACGGTATGCCCAGGCCGTCATTGACGATGGTCGCGTTGGCGGCGCTTGCCCCCGTGAAGGCGACGAAGCCGCCGCCCTGATTGGTGATGCTGGCCGTGCCGGCATCGGTTCCGGTGCTGAAATTGAGCCCGCCGTAGCCGTCCTTCGCCAGGACGATGGTGGCCGCGCCCGCCGTCGCATTGCGCTGGAAGTTGAGGTCGCCTGACCCGACGGTGATCGAGAGATCCTGGGCGCTGACCGGATTGGCGGCGTCGTTGCCCGAGAAATAGAGCTTGGCCCATCCCCCGCTTCCGTTCGAGTTTATCGTGACCGGCCCGTCGCCGAGCGCACCTGTCGCCGCCACGACAAGGCCGCCGCCGCGCACCGCCGTGCCGCCCGAATAGCTGTTGGCGCTGTTCAGCGTCAGCGTGCCGGAACTGGTCTTGGCGAGTTGCCCGTCGCCCGAAACCACGCCGTCGAGGATCAGGTTCTTGCCGGCGCCGACATCGAAGGTACCGCCATTGGCGCCGAGGATTACCTGGCGCTCCAGCGTGAAATTGAGGGGACTGCCCGTCACCTGCAGCGCGCCGCCGTTCAAGGTCAGGCGCCCGAGACATCGCCCAGCGCCCAGTCGCCGCCGATCCTCAGCGTGCCGCCGTTGACGACGGTGCCGCCCGAATAGGTGTTGAGGCCGGTGAGGATGACCGTGCCGGTGCCGGATTTGACCAGGGAGCCGGTCCCGCCGACGACCGCCGACACGATGCCGTTGCTCAAGGTGAAGCTGCCGGCGGTGCTCAGAGTGCCGTTGCGCAATTCCCCGCCCGTCAGCGTGAAGCCGCTGGCGGTCTGCGTCGTGGCGCCGAGATCGAGGATGCCTTGCGTGACGGACCAGGCCATGACCGTACCCGGTGCGCCGGAAACCGTCCAGGTGCCGGTGCCGGACTTTTCCAGGATGCCGAAGCCCTGGTACTGGGCGGAAGAGCCCGCCGCGCCCAATTGTGAAAGGTCGAAGGAACCGCCGGCCGAACCGCCAAGACCGAACGTGTCGGCCGTGCTGAACGCCTTCACGACACCGTTGACGACAGAGGACTGGGTGATGGTGAAGCTGTTCACGCCGCCGGTGAAGGTGACCGCGTTTGCCCTGGCGCCGGCTCCGCCATCGGCGACCCCGCCACTGATCGTGCCGGTATTGGTGATGGCGAGGCCGGAGCCGACGATTCCAGCGCCACCGGCGCCGCCGCTGCCATTTCCTGCCGAGGAAGCGCCACCGCCGCCGCCATTGCCACCTTGAATCAGGCCGTTGTTGATCAAGGTGGCGCCGTCGCCGGTAAAGATCACGCCAACGCCGCCATTGCCTCCGGGCCCCGCGGTTCGAATACTGTCGCTGAAGCTGTAGCTGGCGCCGCCGCCACCGCCGCCGCCGGCCGCAACGGTGCCGCTGTTGGTGAAGGTTTCTCCGCCATTGGCGAAGATGATGCCAACGCCTCCATCACCACCATTTCCTGCGCCGGCCTTGCTGCCAGGGCCGCCACCGCCGCCGCCGCCGCTGATCGTCCCGCTGTTGGTGTTTTGCAAGCCGCCGCCCGTCACGATGGCCCCATAGCCACCGCCGCCGCCGCCGCCAAACGTCACCGCACCGCCAGTGGGGGGGGGGGGGGGGGGGGCGGCGGGG